>CAIQAD010000018.1 GCA_903869725.1 uncultured Alphaproteobacteria bacterium
GAGAAAAAAATTTAATTTTTTATTAAAAAATGATTATAAGAAATTATTTTCTTATATTAATTTCTTTATTTATTTAAAAGTTCCTAGTTTTAAAAAAGTTTTTTTATGGAGAAATTTACAAGAGTTAAAGTTAAGAAATTTAAATCAAAAAAATAGGCTTGAGAATCATCGTATAATGTCAAAATTGCAGATAAAAAAATTTATTATGTTTTATGAGAGAATAACTAGAAAAATGTTCATAGATATGCCAAAATTAGCTGATATTGTAGTTCCAATTGATGTTAATCACCAACCAAAGAAAATTATAATAAATAAATGAAATTTTGTTTTAAAATAATATTTGTTTTTGCTTTTTTTCTTATCCCAACTAATTTATTAGCAGTAGAAAATATTTTTAATTCTTTAGCAGCGGCGTATTTAAATAATCCTCAACTTAATTCTGAAAGAGCAAAAGCCAAAGCTGTTGATGAAACTTTAATACAATCTTATAGTGTCTTCAAACCTACTGTCATAATAGCTGGTAATACTGGAAGAATTGATAATTCAGGTGTGACTGGTTACACATCAACTCCTACCGTGAGTAGTTACAGCCAGACATCTAGATCAATTTCAATTCAAGAAAGTTTTAATCCTGGAAATATTTATGTGTCTCAAAGTGCAGCAAATGCGGTGGAGGTTGAAAAAAATAATTTAAAATTAGTTGAACAAAATGTTTTGCTTTCTACATCACAAGCTTATCTAGCAACTTTATTAGCGCAGGAGAGCATTCAGGTATATAAAGAGAATCTTGAATTAGCAGAAAAACAAGTTGAACTAAATCAATCGAAACTAGATAAAGGCTTAAGTACAATTTCTGATGTATCACAGTCTGAAAGTGCTTTAGCGTCAGCTCAGGCTAATTTATTAACTGCTCAAAATAATTTATTAATCAACAAAAAGAATTTTAAAAATATTGTAGGTTATGATCCTGTTGATTTATCTCCAGTAGAAAAAATAAATTTATCTTTGCCAAAATCTTTAGAACAAGCTATTGAAATAACTCAAAATAATAGCCCAGTAGTAAAAATTGCTCAATTCACATATGAAAAAGCAAATACTGATTATAAAGCACAAATGGCTTTTTTATCCCCAACTTTTGCTTTATCTTATACTGACACTAATTATAGCGGTTACAGTTATTCAATTGATAAACTACATCAAGCACAAGCGATGGCGACTGTCTCAACTCCAATTTATCAAGGAGGAAAACAAACGTCATCAATACTACAATATAAAGCTCAGTTAGATGGAGCGGAATTAGATTTTAAAAATGCTAAAGAAAATGCTAATCTTGCAACCTATACAGCATGGTCAAATTATGAACTTTCAATTAAAAATTTTGAGCTTGCAAAAGCTCAACTTAAAGCAGCAGAAATATTTTATGAAGGCACACAACAACAGTATGAAGCTGGAAACAAAACTACACTAGACGTCATTACGGCAATACAAACTTTACTTGCTGCAAAAGTTAATTACACTTCAGTAAAAAATAGCATTATTAATTCACAATTTAGTCTTTTGTCGGCAGTAGGAGATTTGACAGCAAAAAATTTATCACTTGACGCACAAATCTATGATCCTGATGGATACTACAAAAGAAATTGGATTAGGCATATTCTGTAGCTAAAAAAGTCATATATTTCATATGCATATTTATATAATTGTAAAAAAGAACAAAATGTGTACATTAGATTTCATCGATTCGTTAAATTAAAAACAAATTAAATAAGGAATAAAATGACTAAAAATAACTTAAAAGTAGTTAACACTGAAAAAACAGAAGACAAAAAAGAAAAACAAAAAGCATTAGATGCTGCGATAAGTCAAATAGACCAGAATTACGGAAAAGGTTCTGTGATGAAACTAGGTCAATCTAAAGCATTAGACATAGAGTCAGTTTCAACAGGATCTTTAGGGTTAGATTTAGCACTTGGAATTGGTGGACTTCCAAAAAGTAGAATTATTGAAATTTATGGACCAGAGTCTTCTGGAAAAACAACATTGGCTTTACAAGTAATTGCTGAAGCTCAAAAAAAAGGTGGTATTTGCGCTTTTATTGATGCTGAACATGCCTTAGATCCTATATATGCTAAAAAATTAGGTGTTAACACAACAGAATTATTGATTTCGCAACCTGATACGGGAGAACAAGCGTTAGAAATTGCTGATACTTTAGTTAGATCGGGATCAATTTCTGTTTTAGTAGTAGATTCTGTGGCCGCCTTAACTCCTCGAGCTGAACTTGAAGGAGAAATGGGAGATCATCACATGGGACTTCAAGCAAGGTTAATGAGTCAAGCCTTAAGAAAGTTAACTGGTTCAGTCTCAAAAACCAACACGATGATCATTTTTATAAATCAAATAAGAATGAAAATAGGTGTTATGTTTGGTAGTCCAGAAACAACAGCTGGTGGAAATGCATTAAAGTTTTATTCTTCTGTTCGGTTAGATATAAGAAGAATAGGAGCCATCAAAGATAAAGAAGAAATTATTGGTAATCAAACAAGAGTTAAAATTGTCAAAAATAAAGTTGCTCCACCATTCAAAGTTGTTGAGTTTGATATAATGTATGGAGAAGGGATTAGTAAAATGGGTGAAGTAGTTGATCTAGCTGCCAAAGTTGGTATTATTGAAAAAGCAGGAGCTTGGTATGCTTATAAAGGCGAAAAAATTGGCCAAGGCAGAGATAATGCTAAACAGTACTTAAAATTAAATCCAAAAATTGCAGCTGAAATTGAAATGGCTGTAAGAACTAATACAAAATTGATCGCAGAAAAATTAAGTGAGCATTCTGATAAAGCCGACCCAAAAGAAGAGCTGTCAGAAAATAATTAAATTAATCTAATTTTTTTTCTTCCATAAGGCGCTTTTAAAAAAGCGCCTTTAGCCTTCTAGACATATATATAAAAAGTTGTATCTATTTATAGATGTCAACAAAAACACTTTCTCAGTGCAGAAGTATATTTAAGAATTTCTTTTCAAAAAATGGACATCAAGTTGTTGATTCAAGTCCATTGATACCCCAAAATGATCCTACTTTGATGTTTACCAACTCCGGTATGGTCCAGTTTAAAAACGTATTTACGGGACTAGAAAAGCTAGCTTTTACCAGAGCAACCACATCTCAAAAATGCGTAAGAGCTGGTGGAAAACATAATGACTTAGAAAACGTAGGATACACATCAAGGCATCATACGTTTTTTGAAATGCTAGGTAATTTTTCATTTGGTGATTATTTTAAAGAAACAGCTATAGAATTTGCGTGGAATCTAATTACTAAAGATTATGGAATTCCAAAAAATAAATTAAGTGTTACAGTTTTTCATACCGATGACGAAGCATTCAATTATTGGAAAAAGATATCAGGTCTGCCTGAAAGTAATATTATAAGAATTTCTACCAACGATAATTTTTGGGCTATGGGTGATACTGGCCCTTGTGGTCCATGTACAGAAATTTTCTATGATCACGGAGACAAAATTCAAGGTGGTCCTCCAGGCTCTAAAAATCAGGATGGAGATAGATTTGTAGAAATTTGGAATTTAGTTTTTATGCAATTTGAACAAGTTTCCAAGGATAAAAGAATTAATTTACCAAAACCTTCTGTAGATACAGGAATGGGTTTAGAAAGAATTGCAGCAGTGCTCCAAGGAACGCATGACAATTATGAAATTGATTTATTTAAAAAATTAATTAGTTCAGCAGAAGATTTTATAAAAATTAAAATAACTAAAGAAAATATTTCAAGTTATAGAGTTATTGCGGATCATTTAAGAGCTGCAACTTTTTTAGTAAGCGATGGTGTTATGCCTTCTAATGAAGGAAGAGGTTATGTTCTAAGAAGAATTATGCGCAGAGCTATGCGTCATGCTTATACATTAGGAGCTCAATTACCTATTTTATATAAAATTTTACCTACTTTAATTTCAGAAATGGGGGATGAATATCCTGAAATTATAAGAGCACAATCAATTGTTTCTGAAAATATAAAATTGGAAGAAGAAAGATTTTCTTTGATGTTAAATAATGGAATGAAAATATTAAATTTAGAATTAAAAAATATTAAAGAAGAAAAGATATCAGGAGAGATAGCTTTTAAACTTTATGACACTTATGGTTTTCCCTTAGATTTAACGCAGGATTATTTAAAAAATAAAAAAATTAAAGTCGATGAAAAAGAATTTGAAACTTTAATGTTAGAAAGTAAAAAAATTGCAAGAGCATCATGGAAAGGATCTGGCGAGGATAAAACATCAAAATTATGGTTTGAACTTAAAGAAAAAATTGGCTCAACAGAATTTTTAGGATATCAAACTTTGAACTCACAAGCAGTTACTTTGGCCATCGTTAAAGATAACAAGGAGGTGGCAAATGCCTTTAAAAATGACGTAATTGCTATAATTTTTAATCAAACAAGTTTTTACGGAGAATCAGGAGGTCAAGTAGGAGATCAAGGGAAAATTTACAATGATAATTTTGAATTTGAGGTTCAAGATACAAAGAAAATGTTTGGTGATTTATATATTCATTTTGGAAAAGTTATTTCAGGTGAAATTAAATTGAATCAACCCGTTAATTTGGTCGTTAATGAAAACAGAAGAAAAAAAATTACAGCTAATCATTCCGCAACCCATTTGCTTCATCAGTCATTAAGAAAAATATTAGGAACACATGTTGTTCAAAAAGGGTCCTACGTTGGTCCAGATAGGTTAAGATTTGATTTTTCTCATAATAAACCAATTACAGATAATGAAATTAAAAATATAAATATGTGTGTTGATAAAATTGTTATTCAGAATTCAGAAGTAAAAACTCGCTTAATGACACCTAAAGCCGCAATCGCTGAAGGTGCTCTTGCTTTGTTTGGAGAAAAATATGGTGAAGAAGTAAGAGTTGTTATTATGGGATCAGAAGGTAATAAAATATTTTCAATAGAATTATGCGGTGGAACACATGTTAAAAATACATCTGAGATTGGCAAATTTTCGATTGTATCACAATCTCCTGTAGCCGCGGGTATAAGAAGAGTCGAAGCATTGCGTGACATAGAATTGCAAGATTATTTAATTAATAAAAATACCATCATTAAAAAAGAAAATGATGAAAAAATTAATCAAATAAATAATTTAGAAAATAAAATTAAAAGTTTAAAAGGTACTATTAATTATTCAGATGAATTAGATCCGTCAAGTAAGATTGTGTTATTAAAAAATATTTTGGAGGATTTAGAAGCTAAAATAATTCTTCTAGATCAAAATAAAAATTTTGTTCAGGATATTAAGCATGAAAAATTAAATATCAGGTTTCAAAAGTTATTTGATTATCCTATTAAAAAAATTCAAAATTTAGTTGACGATTTTAAAAATAAAACAAAAAGTGCAATAATAATTTTATATTGTGTGTCAGATAATAAAATTACAGTTGCTGTTGGCCTTTCCAATGATTTAATCTATAACTTGGATGCATCTAAAATTGTTAAGAATATAAGCGAATTTTTAGGTGGAAAAGGTGGAGGAGGAAGAAAAGATTATGCTCAGGCAAGCGGCGGATCTGATGTTTTAAAAATCGAAGATTCTTTTAAAAATATTTTAAAAAAAATTAAATAAGCTGTTTACTTAAATTTGAACTTATCGTTTCAAGAAATTGGTATGTTGTTTGGTATTTTGCATCTTTATTTATTAAAATTGCTAAATCTTTCGTCATAAATCCTTTTTCAACGCTCTCTACGCACACCTTTTCTAAAATATTTGAAAATTTAATAAGTTCATTATTATTATCTAGCTTACCTCTATGAGCTAAACCTCTTGTCCAAGCAAAAATTGAAGCTATTGGATTTGTAGATGTTTCTTTACCTTTTTGGTGTTCTCTAAAATGTCTTGTAACTGTTCCATGAGCAGCTTCTGCCTCTACAGTTTTTCCATCTGGAGTCATTAAAACGCTAGTCATTAGACCTAAAGAACCAAACCCTTGTGCAACTGTATCTGATTGAACATCCCCATCATAATTTTTGCATGCCCAAACATACTTTCCACTCCATTTCATAGCGCATGCAACCATGTCATCTATTAATCTGTGTTCATAGGCAATATTTAATTTAGAAAACTTTTCTTTAAATTCTTTCTCATAAACTTCTTGAAATAAATCTTTAAATCTTCCATCGTAAGCTTTTAAAATTGTATTTTTTGTTGATAGATACACTGGCCATTTTCTTAAAATTCCATAATTCATACAAGCCCTAGCAAAATCTCTTATAGATTCGTCCAAATTATACATTGCCAGCGCAACACCAGAACCAGTAAAATTAAATACCTCATGTTCAATTACTTCTTTATTATCCTCTGATGTCCATTGAATCTTTAGTTTACCTTTACCAGGTACTTTAAAATCTGTCGCTTTGTATTGGTCTCCATAAGAATGTCTTCCAATAACTATTGGATCAGTCCAAGAATTAACAAGTTTCGGAATATTTTTACAAATAATAGGTTCTCTAAATATGGTTCCTCCAAGAATGTTACGAATGGTACCATTTGGCGACTTCCACATTTTTTCTAGATTAAATTCTTTAACTCTTTCTTCATCTGGAGTGATAGTCGCGCATTTTACTCCAACACCATATTTTTTAATGGCATTGGCTGAATCAATAGTTACTTGATCGCCAGTTTTATCTCGATATTCAATTCCAAGATCAAAATATTTAAGATCTATCTCAATATAGGGAAGAATAAGTTTTTTTTTGATAAAATCCCAAATGATTCTGGCCATTTCATCGCCATCTAACTCGACAACAGGATTTTTAACTTTAATTTTGGACATGATTTTTTTGATATAAATAAAAATTAATTTTATATAGTATGTTTTCAGTTAATTAAATAATTATGTTAGACATCATCTTTCCACCTTTGCATCGTGAAGGTTTTAGAATGCTCGCAATAGCAGTCATTATAAATTTATTGTTAATTATTCTTAATAAGACGTTAGGAGTTTTTGGTTTTATAATAACAGTATGGGTTTATTATTTTTTTAGAGATCCAGAAAGATATCCAATCAATGATGATAATTTTTTAGTTAGTCCAGCAGACGGTGTAATTAGTCAGATAATAAATACCAGAGGTCCGAAAGAATTAAATATGGAGGATACGGAATATCAAAGAATTAGCGTATTTATGAATGTATTTAATTGTCACGTAAATAGAGTTCCAGTTTCTGGAAAAATTTTGGAAATATTTTACAAGCCAGGAAAGTTTTTTGATGCATCTTTAGATAAAGCATCAGAGCATAATGAAAGAAATTTAATAAGATATAAAAGCGTTTCCGGAAGAAATTATGCGGTTGTTCAAATTGCTGGATTGATTGCAAGAAGAATAGTTTGCGATGTAAAAGAAGGACAATCATTAAATCAAGGAGATAGAATTGGAATTATAAGATTTGGAAGTAGAGTAGATTTGTATTTTGATGTTAATTATAAAATACTTGTAAGACAGGGACAAAAAGTTATTGCCGGAGAGAGTTTAATTGCTCAAAATTAAATAAATGTTTTTTATTAAAAAAAAAATAATACATCCACGCTTTATTATACCAAGCATAATTAGTCTTATAGGTTTGTGTATTGGATTAAGCTCAATAAGGTTTGCTTTAAATTCTAAATTTGAGTTTGCTGTGATGGCTATTACGGCTGCAGCAATTATGGATGCGATAGATGGTAGAATTGCCCGTCTTATAAAAGGAACTTCTAAATTTGGTGCAGAGTTAGATTCGTTAATTGATTTTTTAAATTTTGGAGTAGCGCCAGCAATAGTTGTTTATTTATGGAAATTGAAAAATCTAGGAGATTTTGGATGGATGCTAGTTTTGTTTCACTCTGTATCCTGCTGCTTAAGATTAGCAAGATTTAATTTAAATTTAGATAAAGTGACTGAAAAATGGAAAGAAAATTTTTTTACAGGTATTCCATCTCCATCTGGTGCTGGCGTACTTATGCTTCCGTTAATTTTATCACTCAGTGATTTTGGATCTTCTTATGATTATTTGAAATTAAATGTAATATTTATATTATTATCGACTTTTTTGATGATTAGTCGAATTCCAACTTATTCTTTTAAAGGAGTAAAAATAAGCAGTCCTTATTTAATATTTTTTTTATTATTGATTGCTACTTATTTTAGTCTTTTAATTCTTTACACATTTAACACTCTTTTAATAACAGGAATTTTTTATATAGCTTTAATTCCAATTAGTTTCGTTCATTTTAAATTAATTAAAAAAAATAATAAGAAAGTTTCAGAGAGTTTTATTTCTGAAGATATTATTTGATATCTTTCTCTAATTCTTCGATAGTATTTATAATTATTTTTGGTGCAATCAGTTCTATACTATTAGAATTAAATAATTTTTTAGAATCAAGTACTTTTATATTGTCAATTGTCGGAGAGAATTTCTCTGACGAAGTTGGCCCAAATATACAAATCATAGGAATATTTGCTAATCCAAGTAAATGCATCAAACCATTATCGATAGTAATTGCGTAACTAAGTCGTTTACTTAAAGCCACAATAAAACAGGGGTCATCTATTTCTGTTTCAAATTCAGGAAAAATAGCTTTTGGAATTTTATTATGTATATAATTTTTTAATTCTATTTGATTTTTTTGAATTAAAAAAACTGGAATTTTAGAAATCGTTAAAAGATATTGAGCGATCTGAATAATATAGGCAATTGGCAACTCTTTTTTTCTAGATGGATGCCCTTGTTTGATTGATAAGCCAACGTAATTATTATTTGGGAGTATTTTTTTAATTTCAGAGTGATATTTTTGGTCAATAATATCTGTATTAAATTTGATTTTTTTAAATTTATTACTAAATGCAAAATTAATATTATTGCATAATCTAATAATTATATTTTTATCTTTTGGTAAGCTACTATTTATTTTAGGTTTAGAAAAAAAATTATTTAAAGTTGAAGAAATAAATATGTCATGAGGAATTATTTTTAATATGCAAGTATTTCTTAATTTTGTTTGTAAATCTATAATCACGTTGAAAAATAGGTTGTTATTTTTTATATACTTTTTTATTTTAAAATAATGAGATAGTCTGAAACCAAAGTATTGAATTTTTAAGTCTATATATTTAATAAAGTTTAAATTTAAATTTTTTAATTTATTTTTAAAATAATAATTGTTATGCGATTCAAGTATATGAATTTCATGATCGTTCCATAAATTTTTAACAGATAATAAAAAATTGACTATTTGAACAGAGTCTCCAAGACCGCCACCGCTACTATAAATGAGTAATTTTTTTTCCAATTTATTTATATTATTTTAATATAAAATTAACTTATATAATTATTTAATAAATAAATGTTTAAAATAAATAACAAAAAATTAACACAGAGCTCTAAACTTTGGATTAACCGTCAAACGACAGATTTCTATGTTAAAGAAGCAAAAAAATTAGGCTACAGATCTCGTTCTGCTTTTAAATTGTTAGAAATTAATAATAAATGTAAATTTTTAAAGAATAAAACAAATATTATTGATTTAGGATCGTCGCCTGGAGGATGGTCACAAGTAATTTCAAAAGTTAATAAAGATGGAAAAAATTTTTCTATTGATTTGCTTGAGATGAAAAGCATTATAAATATTAATTTTTTAAAAGGTGATTTTTATAATGAAAATATAAAAAGAAATATTTTTGATTTTTTTAATAAAAATAAAGTTAATGTTATTCTGTCAGATATGGCAGTTAATACCTCTGGCAATAAAGACCTTGATGCAATTAAAACTAATAATTTAGCTTTGGAAGTAATTGAGTGGTCAGTAAACTTTTTTGATACTAAATGTTTTTTATTGATTAAATATTTTTCTGGCAAAGATGAAAATCTGTTAATTAATAGCGCTAAAAAGAATTTTGTAAAAATTGAGCGAATTAAACCTAATTCAAGTAGAAAAGAGTCTAGGGAAATCTATTTATTATGCCGAGACTTAAAAAATGTTTGACTATGATTGTTTTATATAATAAATTTATACATGGAAATTCATGAAGCTTTAACGTTCGACGACGTATTATTAGAACCTAAACATTCAGCTGTCCTCCCAAAAGATACAGATCTATCTACTAGTCTAACTTCCACTTTAGGCTTAAAAATACCAATTATTGCATCTGCAATGGATACTGTTTCTGAGTATCATCTTGCTATAGCAATGGCTCAGTCTGGTGGAATAGCTTGTATTCACAAAAATATGTCGATAGTTGAGCAAGTTAATCAAATCAAATTAGTTAAAAGGTTTGAGTCAGGAATGGTAGCTGATCCAATAACAATTGGTCCCGAAGCTACTTTGTTAGAAGCTACTGATTTAATGAAAAATCATAAGATTTCAGGAATCCTTGTAGTTGATAAAAATCATAAACTAGTTGGTATTTTAACTAATAGAGACGTTCGTTTTGTTAATGACAAGAAAGTTAAAGTCAAAGACGTTATGACAAAATCTTTAATAACAGCAAAATCTGGAATTTCGCTCAATGAGGCTAAGAATATTTTATCTAAAAATAAAATTGAAAAATTAATATTAGTAGACAGCAATTATAGATGCAAAGGTTTAATTACAGTTAAAGATATACAGAAGTCCCAGTTGTATCCTGATGCTGCAAAAGACAAGAAGGACTCTTTATTAGTTGCTGCGGCAGTTGGAGTTGGTGAAGAAGGTCTTAAAAGAGCGCTACAATTAGCAGAATCTGGTGCAGATACTATTATTTTGGATACAGCTCATGGTCATTCAGAGTCAGTGCTTAAAACATTAAGTAAAATAAAAAAAAGCACAAAAGTTCCTATTATAGCTGGAAATATTGCTACGGTCGAAGGAGCTAAAGCGCTGATTGATAATGGAGCTGACGCAGTAAAAGTTGGTATTGGACCAGGCTCAATCTGCACTACTAGGGTAATAGCAGGCGTAGGCGTTCCACAATTTTCAGCAATTTATAATATTGCAAAATCAATAAAAAATAAAAAAACTAAAATAATTGCTGATGGAGGAATAAGATATTCGGGGGATATTGCTAAAGCTATAGGAGCCGGAGCGGATGCTGTTATGATTGGTTCATTGTTTGCAGGCACAGAAGAAAGTCCAGGAGAAGTTTTTTATTACCAAGGAAGAAGTTACAAAGCATATAGAGGAATGGGATCAATAGGAGCTATGGCAAGAGGTTCTGCTGATAGATATTTTCAGGCAGAAATAAAAGACTCCTTAAAATTAGTCCCAGAGGGTATAGAGGGTCGCGTACCTTACAAGGGTCCTGTTAGAAATGTAATCCATCAACTTACAGGAGGATTAAGAGCTTCTATGGGTTATGTAGGAGCAAAAAATATATCCGAGTTAAAGAAAAAGGCTAAATTCATAAGAATTACAAATTCAGGACTGAAAGAGGGCCATGTTCATGATATTCAAATCACTAAGCAATCACCTAATTATCCATTTGAAAATTAATAATGAATAAATTTATATTTGTATTTATTATTTTAATTTTAAATATTGTTGAAGCAAAAGCGGATGAAGATTATTTCAATAAAGCTTTAAATCTGTTTAATAAAAATAATTATTTAGAGGCAAAATATTATTTTGAAAAGAGTATTGCCTTTAACCCTAAAGATGAAAAATCATATTTATATTTAGCTAAAATTTCAAAAATTAATAAAGATCAAGTGGGTGAAGATAATTTTCTAAATACAGTTTTATTTTTAAATCCAAAAAATGAAGAAGCTTTGTATTCTAGAATTCTACTTAATATTAATGAAGCAGACTTTAAAAAAGCGCAAGATCAAATTTTAGTATTTTCTAAGATATGTAAAAAATTGTGTTCAAAGCAGAACGATTTATCGAAATTAATTATTGTCGATAATAAGAAATAATGGAGAATATTTCATCAATAGATAAAATAATTATAATAGATTTTGGCTCGCAAACAACTCAGTTAATAGCGAGAAGAATAAGAGAGTTAGGAGTTTATTGCGAAATTATAAGTTGCTTTAAATCTAATGAAATAAATTATCATCACAGTTTAAAAGGAATAATATTATCAGGAGGTCCTTTATCAATTACAAAAAATAAATATGTAGGTGTTGCAAAAAAAATATTTGATTTTAACATACCTGTATTAGGAATTTGTTATGGACACCAATTAATAGCAAGATTTTTTGGAGGAATAGTCAAAAACCAAAAAAAAAGTGAGTTTGGAAAATCTTACATTTACAAGAGTAATGCCTCTAATTTAACAAAAAATTTTTTCATTGCAAAAAATCATCAAGTTTGGATGAGTCATACTGATGTAGTCAAAAAATTGCCCTCTGGCTTTAGAGAAATAGGATTAACAGATCAATATAAGTATTCAATTATTGAAAATAGAATAAAAAAAATCTACGGTGTTCAATTTCATCCTGAAGTTATTCATACTCAGAATGGAAAAGTTTTATTTAAAAATTTTATTTTTGATATTTGTAAATGTAAAAAAAATTGGCGTTCTAAAAAAAAAATTAGTTATTTAATTAATAAAATTAAAAATGAAGTTAAAAATGAGAATGTACTTTGTGCATTGTCAGGAGGAGTCGACAGCAGTGTATTGGCAGCTTTATTACATAAAGCTATTGGAAAACAATTATTTTGTTTTTTTATTAATACCGGAGTTTTAAGAAAAGACGAAGCCAGTGAAGTTATAAAGTTGGTTAAAAAAAATTATAAAATTAAATTATATTATGTAGATGCATCAAATGATTTCTTAAATGCTTTAAGAAATGTATCTGATCCAGAGACAAAAAGAAAAATTATAGGAAAAGTTTTTATCAAAATTTTTGAAAGAGAAGCAAAAAAATTTAAAAATATAAAATATTTAGCACAAGGAACTTTATATCCTGATGTTATAGAGAGCCAAACACATTATGGCGGACCTTCTTCTGTTATTAAATCACATCATAATGTTGGTGGGTTGCCTAAAAATATGAAATTTAAATTAATAGAACCATTTAGAGAATTATTTAAGGATGAAGTTAGAAAAATAGGAACCGTTTTAAAGTTGCCTGATGAAGTTTTGTTTAGACACCCATTTCCTGGTCCAGGCTTAGCCATTCGAATTCCTGGAGTAATTACCAAAGAAAAAATTAAAATTTTGCAAGAAGCTGATAATATTTTTATTAGTGAATTAAAAATAAGAAATTTATATAAAAAAATATGGCAAGCATTCACAGTGTTATTGCCTGTAAAAACTGTTGGTGTTATGGGTGATTTTAAAACTTATGAATTTGTTTGCGCTTTAAGAGCTGTAACTTCTTTAGATGGTATGACTGCTGATTTCTATCAATTTAAAAATAGTGATCTTGGAGAAATATCTAATAAAATCGTTAACTCTGTAAAAGGTATTAATAGGGTAGTTTATGATATTACTTCAAAACCACCTGCTACTATAGAGTGGGAATAATGATTAAAAAAAAATTAAATATTAGTGATATTAAAAATAAAAAATTCAAAAATCCATTAATTGTTCTTACAGCTTATACGGCACCATTAGCTGAAATTTTGGACAAGTATTGCGATATAATTTTAGTTGGAGATTCAGTTGGAATGGTTTTGCATGGCATGAAAAACACAAGCAATGTTACGTTAGATATGATGATCATGCATGCTAAAGCAGTTAAAAGCAGAGTTAAAAATACTATAGTCGTTGTTGATATGCCAATTAATACTTATGAAAATAATCAATCAAAAGCTTTAAGCAATGCAAAAAAAATTATGAGAGAAACGAATTGTGATGCAGTTAAAGTTGAAGGTGGTCTTAAAATTTATAAGACAGTTGAAATGCTAGTTAAAAATAAAATTCCCGTGATGGGCCATATAGGTTTATTGCCTCAGAGTGTGAAAAAAGAATCTGATTATAGAGCTAAAGGTAGAGATTTAGAAAATTATAATAATATAATAAGAGATGCTATTGCTTTACAAGAGGCAGGAGTTTTTTCTGTTGTAATAGAGTGTGTAATTAAAGAATTAGCAGATAAAATTAATAGAATAATTAACATACCAACTATCGGTATAGGGGCATCAGATACATGCGATGGACAAGTTTTAGTTACAGCAGATATTTTGGGAATTACTAAAAAAGTACCTAAATTCGTAAAAGTATATGATCAATTAAATACTAGAATTGAAAACAATATAAAAAAATATGTTAGAGATTTAAAATTAAAAAAGTTTCCATCTAAAAATAACTATTATTAATAAAATGAACGAAATTTTTGAAGAAACAAATAAAGAATTTGAAAGCGAACAATTAAAAAAAATATTTTCAAAATATAAAAAAATAATTATTAGTTTAGTAATTGGGTTATTAGGAATAATTATAGTAATAATTTCTAACAAAGTTATCTTTGAAAATAATGCTAAAAAAGATACAGCTGAGTATGTTTTGATAGAAAATTTAATAAGACAAAAAAAATTCGATGAAGCTAAATTAAAACTTGAGTTATTAAAGAATTCTAAAATTAGTATCTACAGAGTTTTAGCAACTAATCAATTATTAGAACTTTCTAAAAATAACACTAAAGAGCAGATCCTTATTTTAGATAAAGCTATTAAAGATGATAGGATCGATAAAAATTATAGAGATTTATTTAGAATTAAAAAAGCCATTCTTATTTTTGATTATTCGAAAGAAAATGAAATTTTTAACTTATTAAATCCAAGTGATTTTAAAAACTCTCCATGGAGAATAATGTCACTAGAGATATTGGCTGATTTTTATATTAGTCAAAAAGAGGAGAAGAAAGCCAAGGATCTTTACCAAGAAGCGTTAAATGTTAAAAATATTCCTGAAATTTTTAAAAAATCAATTCAAAATAAAATTAATCACATAAATTAAAATGAAATTTTTTTTAATTCTTTTGTTATTTTTTGTACTGGCATGTTCGTCTAATAAAGAAGTAGTTGATTTAGACCTTTTTAGAAAAGGTGAAAAAATTAATGTAAATAACATTGATAATATTTTTAACAAAGAAATTGAAGCAAAAAATACATTGCAACTTTCTATACCTCAAATAAATAAATCTTCAGATTATGAATTTTGTCGATCCAACAACTTATGTCCCCATTTTGTTTATGAAGGTTTATTTACGGACGTAAATGAAAAAAGCATTGGAAGCTATATTAATAAAAATAATAAAAACGGATCAATAGTAGCATCTAACAATAGTATTTTTTTTAGCGATGAAAAGGGAAATATTTATAACTATGATTATGTAAATAATAAAATTATTTGGGAAATTAAAATTTACGATAGTACATATAATAGTATACCAAAAAATATTTCATTACTTGTAAATAACAATTACTTATTTGCATCAGATAATCTTGGCTATATTTATTCTATTGATGTAAAAAATGGTAAAGTAGTATGGCAATCTAATTATGGCGTTTCTTTTTCGTCAAATTTAAATCTTTATAAAGATATTTTGTATGTAACAAATCAGAATGGACGATTGTATTCTTTTAATTCAGTTGACGGTCAAAAGTTAATAAGTTTTGAGACTTTATCAGGAATTATAAATGCCAAAAAAGATAATATTTCAATATTTAATAATGTATTAGTTTTTTCAAATGATGTAGGCAATGTAACAGCTTTAGATTTAGATAAAAAAAAAGTTCTGTGGTCTAAAAATATTATTTTACAAAATTATTTAAATGCAAACAAAGTCTTTAGCATTTCAAACATTCTTATTGATAATAGCAATGTTTATGTATCCTCAAATCTTGGGGATCTTTATTGCGTTCAAATTGATACAGGAATAGTCAAATGGTCATACCATTTTTTATCGAGTCAAAATCATATAGTTAACGAAACTTACTTATTTGTTTTAACTGATAATGGATATGTAGTTGCATTCGATAAAAATAAAGGAAATATTCTTTGGTCTACCAATATTAATAAAACACCTTCAAATATTGAAGTTTCAAAAAGTTTTTTTAGCATATCTGATGATAAGAAAGATATTAACGAAATTAACTTTTATGGTTTAATTCTTGGATCAAATAATCTTTATTTAACTTCTTCTGACGGATTCTTATATAAGATTTCAGCAACAGAGGGCAAACTCATTTTAAAAAAGAAAATAAACGATCAGTTAACGAGAGCTCCTATCATTATTGATAATAAATTAATTATAATTAACAATTCTGCTTCTTTGATATTGATTAATTAATGGACATTCCCTTAATTAAAAAAGTAATTACAGTTGCTATTGTCGGCAAGCCAAACGTTGGAAAATCAACCTTTTTTAATAAAGTTGCAAAGAAAGAAATATCGCCGATAAGTGAAATACCAGGAACTACAAAAGATATATTTATAGAAGAAATTACTTTTAAAAATAGAAAATTCAGAGTTATTGATTCTGGCGGTTTAAAAAGAAAAGCTAAATCCAAATCTGATGATCAGCAATATATTACAAAAGAGAGTTTAAAAGCTATAGAGCTTTCAGATATTGTTTTTTTTATGATCGAGGCGGATAAAGATTTTACTAAGACTGATAAACAAATCTGCAGATTAGTTTTAGACAAAGGTAAAGGTTTAATTTTTATAGTTAATAAAATTGATTTAGTAGATGAATTAAAAAAAATTAAAGATGAGTATGTTTATAATATCAAAAATTTATTTTCTGATGCAATATTAGATAAACCGTATTCAATTTGTGCTTTAAATTTAGATTTTCCTAGCAATATATTTAGCGCTGCTATTTCAATTTATAAAAATTTAAAGAATCATTATGATAATAAAATTTTGAATTCGACTTTAAAAAGTATCGTAGAGCAAAATAAAATACCAATTTATTCACGATTTAGACCAAAAATAAAATACATTAAGCAAGTGAGTTCGCGACCAATAATTTTTAAAATTTTTGGTAATCAGGTTAATAAAATTTCTCTAGATTATCAGAAATATATATTAAAGAATTTGTGCAAAAAATTAAATATAAGAGGTTTTAAAATATTTTTAAAATTTATAAGTTCTGAAAATCCATTTCAAAGTAAAAATAAAAAGAAATATTAATTATCTAATATTGCTTAGTAATGAAAGCTGGTTATCTTTCATGTTTCTATTTGTTTGGTCCAATGGAACTATAGGATAATCCCCTGTAAAATAATGGTCGGTGAATTCTGGGCTTAAGTTATTTCTATTTTTATAACCCATTGCTCTATAAATTCCATCAATTGACAAAAATTTAAGTGTTTTTACGCCAATAAATTTAGTCATTTCATCTAAGTTCATATTTGAGGCTAATAGTTGATCTTTATCAGGCGTGTCTATGCCATAAAAATCTGGATAAACGATCGGTGGCGATGAAACTCTCATATGAACTTCTTTTGCTCCAGCATCGTACATCATTTGAACAATTTTTTTAGATGTTGTTCCTCTAACAATAGAGTCGTCAACAAGTATAATTTTTTTATTTTTAATTATAGAAATATTTGGATTGTGTTTTAGTTTAACACCAAGTTGCCTAATTTGTTGAGTTGGTTCGATAAAAGTTCTACCCACATAATGATTTCTAATAAGTCCTAATTCAAAAGGAATTTTGGATTCCCTAGAGTAACCTATTGCGGCTGGAATTCCAGAGTCAGGAACTGGTGAAACAAGGTCTGCTTCTACGTGAGATTCTTTTGCCAACTGTTCTCCAAAATTTTTTCTAAATTCATATACGCTCTTATTAGACATGATGCTGTCAGGGCGAGCAAAATAAATATATTCAAAAATACAAGGACGAGCTTTTATTTTTGAAAAAGGTTTAATACTTTCGATTCCAGAATCGGTAATTACTACAATTTCGCCGTTTTCTATGTCTCTAATGTAAGTTGCGCCTATAATATCTAACGCACATGTTTCTGAAGCTAAAATATAAGAGTTTTTTAATTTACCTAAAACTAAAGGTCTAATTCCATAAGGATCTCTCACTCCAATTAATTTTTTGTTAGTTAAAATTACAAGCGCATACCCACCTTGTATTTGAAATAGCGAATCTATTACTTTGTCTATAGTCTTAGATCTTTTTGATCTTGCTATTAATTGAACAATAGTTTCTGTATCAGAAGTTGTTTGAAATATAGCTCCGTCTTTAATCATCTTTTCTCTTAATGTTATCGAATTAGTAAGATTTCCATTATGAGCTATACTAATTCCACCGGTATAAAGGTCAGCAAAAAAAGGTTGAATATTTCTAAATACAGGAGCACCTGTTGTTGAATATCTATTGTGACCAATTGCAAAATTACCCGGTAATTTTTGAAGCGTATTTTCTTTTGTAAAATTATCTCCTACAAGACCTAATCTTCTTTCTGAATAATAATTTTTTCCATCATAAGAAACGATTCCACAGGACTCTTGACCTCTATGTTGTAACGCATGCAGTCCTAAAGCAGTTAAAGCTGAAGCATCTATATGATTAAAAACTCCAAATACTCCACATTCTTCTTTAAGTTTATCTTGAGCTATATCTAATTGCATAAATTTAATTAATTAATTTTTTTTTTGTATTTTTAATATTTTTTTTTGTATCGTCAGCATATTCGTTATTAGATAAAACTTTTTCTTCAAAAAATTTTCTGCCATATTCTATAGCGTTATAAGAGGCCCCATTTCTTAAATAATTTGGCCATTTATCATAAATATAAATGTAATTAGCTAGACTCAATATTATAGCACAATAAATGTATCCAGTAATGCATCCAAATAACAAACCGAACAATTTATCAATTCCTCCTAAACCAGACCATTTTACTGATTTACCAATGGCTTTTCCTATGACTATAATTATAAATAAGCTTAATAAAAATACAGTAATCCCAGCGATAGTATTTGAGGTTATTTGATTATTTATTACCTTATCAATATATGATCCAACATAAGTATTAGAATATTTTGCAATAATAAACGCTAACACCCATCTCAAGAAATATATTAGGCTTAAAAAAAATCCATTATTTAAAGATTTTATTATATTAAAAATAAGTACAGCCGCAGCTAAAAAATCAAAAATTGTAATATGATAGTCATTTAAAAATTTTATTATGCTATCCATTCTTAAATGGTTTTGTAATTAATACTAATAGAGGCATTATAGTTAGGGATAAAATTAATGCTGTGAAAATTGCAATACCTATTAGTATTCCAAAATGTATAGTTGGATTAAAATTAGATAATATTAGTATTGAAAATCCAAAAATTATTGTAATTGCAGCAAGCACAATAGATCTACCAACAGTCTCGTGACAAGCCTTAATAGCTTTTTGATAATTTTTATATTTTTTATATTCTGTAATAAATCTGTTAATATAATAAATTCCGGCTCTAGTTCCTATCCCCATTACAATTGTGGCAATTGTGATCGTCATCATGTCCAAAGGTATTTTTGCAAATCCTAATGTTCCAAGAATTAACATCGATGCAATCATATCTGGCGCAGAGGCAATAAGACTTAGCGTCCAAGATCTAAATAATATAAATAAAGAAATAAGAATTCCAAAATAGCTACTTCCTAGAGTTTGAAACTGGGATTTGTATAGACTTTGTAACTGATTATTAAATAAAACTAAAACACCAGTTATTTTAAATTCATCTTTGGATAATCCAACTTTTGTTTGAAGATCATTCTGAATTCTATCTAGCAGTTCTTTTCTACTTAAATTTGGGTTGGAGTCTATAACTCTAACAGAAAAACGTGCTTCATTATTTTCAATTGAAAGATATGGGGAAACAATATTTTTCTTAATATCATCAGGTAATTTGCTGTATAATATTGCCATTTCAAGAGGTGTTAACTTTTTATGATTGTTAAGCGTTTCTCCAATCTCCATAACAGAATAGAAAGATAAAACTTTTCCTATCTCAGGTAGAGATTCTAAATATTTATGGACTTTCATTATTTTGTTAGTTCTGTAATCAGTAAACCAGTAGCTGTCTTTAAATTCATCATTGTTGCTTGATTCAGTAAAGAAATCATCGGAATTTTTATCTTTTAGTCCAGAAGTATCTTTAAATTTAACAATAACTTCGAGAGGTGTCGTACCTCCTAACTGTTCATCAATTAATTTCATTCCTTTATATATGTCAGTGTCTTTATTAAAGTAATTAATGAAACTGTTCTCGACGGTTATTTTTGTTGAACCATAAAAACTTAAAAGTAAAATTATTGTTGAAAATATTATGATAGTTTTTTTTTTATTAATTGCAAAATCTGCGAGTTTACTGAAAAATTTTGATTCTTTTTTCTTCTCTATTTTTTTATATTTAGGTTTGAAATAAATAATAAACGTTGGTAGCAAAATCATAGTTATAAGCATCGATATCAATAGTCCTATGCACATCATGTAACCAAAATCGATTACCGGTCTTATGTCGCAGAAAATAAAAGATATAAAGCCAATGATAGTTATAAAAACACCATAAAGAATAGACTTGAATATGCCATCATTTGTTAATTGAGTAAGATAGATTGGATTTCTTGTTGGGTAAGTACTTTGAAATTGCTTATATCTTTGAATGTAATGAATATTAATTTCCATGGTCAAAACAAGCATGATGGAAATGAAATTTGATGAAATAACTGTTACTTTCCAATTTAAAAGACCCAGCATTCCAACCATGATTGCAACAGATATTAGACAGTTCAGTAATGGGAAAATGACCCATTTTATATCTCTAAAAATTATCCATAGAGTAACAAGCATAAAAATAAAAACTCCAGAACCAAATATAATGATGTCGCTTTTTACATAATTTATAAGATCTTCAACAATCATGGGTATCCCAGATAAATTTATGTTAGCGTAGCTTTTATATTTAAGAATATGAGATCTTATTTCTGAATTATAAGAATCATAATTTTTCGATTGTTCTTTTTTAAGATTTTCTAAAATTAATGAATTATTTTTGAAATTTATTTTGTCTTCCTCTGTTAATTGACCCGCTTGTTTTTTATTGAGAAAATCTTTATTTATTTTTAAAGCAGTTAAATATTTTTCATTATCTTTAATAAAAACTACTATTCCAAACACATTTGCATTTTCATTTATAATAAGTTTTTTATATACTGGACTTTTCCTTAATTCATTAAGAGCTCTATTAAAACTAACATCTTTGCTAGTAATGTATTGAATATTTTTAATCTTTTCTGCTAATGGTTTATCTGAGCTTTCGAAAAGAGGGGTGTTAAGAACGCTTACTGTTTTACTCACCCATTTAAAATTGTTAATTTCATCAACAAATCTTTTGAAATCTTTAATATTTTCTCTATTTAATTTTTCTTTAGGAGAGTAGGTAATTACAAAAAAATCTTCTGATTTATATCTTTCGTTAATTTCTCTTAAGTAATTTAAGTCAGGATCATTTTCAATTAGAAGAGTATCTGCTGAAGCGTCAAGTTGAAATTTTTTTCCATAATAAAATGAAAAACAAAGTAGAAGAAGTATTATAGTAAAAATTAATCTAGGTTTTTGAACTATGTGATTATAAATATTTTTTATAAAACTCATTTAATTTAAATATATTCTATCACATCTTTCTGAAACGGAAGTTAGAATGTTGTAGGGTAAAGTTTGTGCAATTTCTGCAAATTTATCAATGTTTTGATGTTTTCCAAATATTTCTAAAAAATCACCAACTTTAATTTTTTTTTCAACTCTAGTAACGTCAATAATCATTAAATCCATTGAAACTCTTCCTATCATAGGAAGTTTAATACCGTCAAAAAATACGTGTCCTAAATTTGATATTCTAATTTTTATTCCGTCAGCATAACCCAAAGGTATTGTTGCTGTAGTTGTATTTTTTTTGGCAATAAAAGTTCTACTATAACCAGCTGATTCTCCTTTTTTTAATTTATTAATTTGAATTATGGGAGAAATTAAAGAGGCAACATTTTTTAATTTTTTATTAAATCTTAATCTACCCCCGTACAATGCAATGCCTGGACGAATAATGTCCATATGATAATTTTTACCTAAAAATATTCCACCTGAAGCTGCAAGACTATATTTGTATCCAGGAAACAAAGATTTTATCTTATTAAATTTTTCTAATTGAATTTTATTGTATTTGTCACTTTTGTTATCTGCGCAAGCTAAGTGAGACATTAAAATTACTTCTTTAAATTTATCTAGAATAACCCGATCTTTAAGAAGTTTTGTCATTTCACTTTCCTGAATTCCTGAACGACACATTCCGGTATCGAATTGAATTATGATTTTATTAAACGATTTTTTTTTTGTTAAATAATTAGTCCATCTTTTAAATTGTTCGTAATTATTTATCACAGGAACTAATTTGTTTTTATAAAAAACCTCTTCTTCTCCAATATTTAATCCGTTTAAAACGTAGAGATTAATTTTTGAAATTTTTTTTTTTATTCTTAAAGCTTCTAGAATATTAGCAACCCAGAAGTGGTTACATTTTTTTTTTATTAAATGCTTTGCAATTGCAACATCTCCAAGTCCGTATGCATTTGCTTTTATTACAGCAGAGCTAATGCTATTTTTACAAAATTTCTTAACTACCGAAAGATTGTTAGTGATATTTTTTAAATTAATAATTAGCTTAGATTGCGAATATTGCATCCACGGTTAATTATCAAATTTTATATTATTTGCATCCTTAAATTTAGTGTAAGCGCTCTCAAATTCTAGATTAATTATTCCAGTAGGGCCGTGCCTTTGTTTTCCAATTATAATTTGCGCTTGATTATGTACTTGGCTCATTTTTTCTTGCCAAGTTATATGTTCCGCAGTTCCTGCCTGAGGTTCACTTTTTTCTAAATAATATTCTGGACGATAAACGAACATTACAACGTCAGCATCTTGTTCAATAGAACCGGATTCTCTTAAATCAGAAAGCTGAGGCTTCTTATCTTCACGTTGTTCAACAGCTCGAGATAATTGTGACAATGCTAAAACAGGAACCTCTAATTCTTTTGCTAAAGCTTTTAGACCCTGAGTAATTTCTCCTATTTCCTGAACTCTTCCGTCGTATCTAAAATTACCAGTAGTCATTAATTGAATGTAATCAATTACAATTAAGTCAACTCCATGTAATCTTTTAATTCTTCTTGCTCTATTCGCCAAAGTAGAAATTTTAATAGCTGGTGTTTCATCAATGTATAGCGGCAAATCAATAATATTTTTTGAAGTTTCAATAAATTTTTCTAAATCTTCCTGTGTGATTTTTCCTCTTCTAATGTCATTAGAACGAATTCTTGATTGTTCAGAAAGTATTCTAGTAGATAACTGCTCTGATGACATTTCTAATGAAAAAAAAGCAACAGAACTTTTGTTATTTTCTTTTTCCATTAAACTTTTAGCTGCATGAAAAGCAATATTTGTTGCTAGTGCAGTCTTACCCATCGAAGGTCTTCCAGCAATAATTACTAAATCTCCCTTATGTAGACCTCCGAGTCTTTCATCTAAGTCTCGAAGTCCGGTAGGTACACCGACAATACCATCATCATTTTTGAATGCTTTAGTTGCCATTTCAACTGTTTCGGTAAGAGCAGTTTCAAAAGACATATAAGATTTTTCAAACTTACCTCTTTCCGCTAAGTCAAAAAGTTGTTTTTCAGTGTTTTCAATTAATTGAATTGCATTACTATCTAAATTTTTATTATTAGCTTCTGATAAGGTATTTTCTGAGAGTTCAATTAATTTCCTTCTTAAATGTAAATCATAAATAACTTTTGCATAATCTCTGGCTTGAAAAGTAGATGTAGATAATCGAGTAAGTTTAGCAATATATTCACTTCCTCCTAATTCTTTAAGGGATTGATCATTATCAAGATAATTTTTGAGAGTGACAGGACTTGCCAGAAGACCTTTGCTTATAAGTTTATTTATATAAGAAAAAATTTTTTGATGAATTGGATCAAAAAAAATATTTTCGTTAATTATTGTAGAAATTTCATCAAATATTTCATTATTAACCAAAATAGATCCAAGAATAATTTGTTCTGCTTCTATATTGTTTGGTAGTTCTTTTGCGGTGTTTAAAATTCTTATATTTTCTGCGCTCATATTAATAAATATTAAATTTTACTTGGATTAAAATGTATAGAACTTTTAATTCTTATTTTTTGTGGATAAGTTAATAACTTTAAAATTAAATAACTTTTTCTATAGAGACAACTTTTACTTTAATTGAAGCCTGAACTTCAGCGTGAAGATTTATAATTACATTGTAATCTCCAATTTTTTTAATCTGCTCTTTTAATTCAATCATATTTGGGGAAATATTTTTAAAATTATGAGTTTCTAAATTTTGTATTATTTCTTTTATAGTTAGTGAGCCGTATAAAGCGCCACCCTCCATTGAATTTCTAGAAATTTTGAGTTCAAATTTATCTATTTGTTTTTGTATTTTTGTTGCTGCATCTTTCATTTCTAAATTTTTTTTATTTAACTCTTCTTTTTTCTTTTCAAAAATTTGAATATTTTCTTTAGATGCAACTAACGCTTTATTATTTTTTAATAAATAATTTCTTGCATAACCGTTAGCAACTTTAACTTTGTTACCAATTTTACCTAATTTTTTTATGTTTTCTAAAAGTATAACTTCCATATTGTTAATCTGTTACAAATGGCATTAAAGCCAATATTCTTGCTTTTTTAATTTCATTTGAAAGCTTTTTTTGTTTTGCATAACAAACAGAAGTAATTCTGCTAGGAAGCATTTTTCCTGTTTCAGATGTGTATTTTTGTAAAAGTTTTAAATTTTTATAATTAATTATTGGAGCATCTTTTCCACTTAAAGGACAGTCTCTTGTAAATTTCGTAGTCGCTTTTTGAAAAAGCATTAAATTAGAATTAGTATTCTGTTTTTTTTTTTTTATGTTTTTTCTTTTCATTATTTAACCTCTTCTTTTTGCATTAACTCAGAACTTTCTTCAGGAATTTTTTTGATTTTCATTGTTAAGAATCTTAAAATATTTGGCTCTATTCTTTCAATTTTTTCTAGCTCTTGAACAATTATCGGCTCACCGGAGAAATATAGATTTATATAATATCCTTTTTTAAAATTTTTAATTGGATAAGCTAGTTGCCTCAAACCCCAGTCTTCTTTTTTTTCAATTTTACCACTATTTTTTTTAATTAATTCTTCAATTTTTTTATTAAGATCGCCTAAATCTTTATTATTTAAGCTTTGAGAAGCAATATATGTATGTTCGTAATAATTCATTCTTTTGGTTGCTTAAATTAAGCATCCCAACTCTAATTTAGGGTTGAGAAAGTTGAGGCAATATATAATTTTTTTTTTTTAATACAACACTATTAATTTTGTTATAATTCCTAATTATTTATATGAAAGCTATAGTATTTCCAGGACAAGGTTCCCAGTATGTAGGGATGGGTAAAGAGTTTTACGATAATTTTAAGGAAGTAAAACAAGTATTTGAAGAAGTGGATGATGCATTAAATTTTAAATTATCGAAATTGATACTAGAAGGTCCAAAACAAGATTTAGATCTTACAGAAAACACTCAGCCAGCAATTATGACTGTTGGTGTTGCCATTTACAAAGTTCTTATAAAAGAAAAAATTAAAAACTTAAATCAGTTTAAGTTTTTTGCCGGTCATTCTTTAGGTGAGTATACAGCTTTAATTTGCGCAGACTCTTTAAATTTAAGAGAAGGCGCAAAATTATTAAAGGCAAGGGGAAAATTTATGCAAGAAGCGGTTCCTATAAATATTGGTGCAATGGCAGCAGTACTAGGTGTTGAATTGTCTTTTTTAAATGAAATTTTAAGTAAAAATAATAATAATGAAATTTCGCAAATTTCTAATGATAACTGTCCAGGACAAATTGTTATTAGCGGGCATAAAAATAAAATTAATGAAATTTTAAAAATTCTTAAAGAAGATCATAAAAAAAAAGCAGTTCTATTACCTGTTAGCGCTCCTTTTCATTGTAGTCTAATGCAACCAGCAGCAGATAGAATGAAGGATTTATTTAAGAATATAGTTTTTAAAAAACCACAAACTGATATTATTTCTAATGTAACTGCCAAACTTGTTGAGGATTGTAGTTTAATTTCTGATCTATTATTTAAACAAATCACATCCACAGTTAGATGGAGAGAAAGTATAGATTTTATGGTTCAAAATGGTGTACAAGAGTTTTTAGAAATAGGACCTGGTAAAGCATTAAGTGGTATGATTAAAAGAATATCGGTAGATTTAAAAATAAGTTCGATAGATAATATTTCACAATTAAATGAATTTAATTAATTTAAAAAATAAAAAAATTTTGATTACTGGAGGGACTACAGGAATAGGAAAATCTATTTTAGATAGTTTTTATAAACTCCAGGCTAATATATTTACAATCGGTACAAATGAAGAAAATTTAAAATTAATCAAAAAAGAATATCCCGACATTAAAGCACATAATTTTAATTTAAAAAATAAAGACAAAATACAAGAATTAGTAAAAAATGTTCACACCGAACTTGGTGGCTTAGATGTTGTGATCAATAATGCGGGAATAACAAAAGATAATCTTGCAATTAGAATGTCAGATGAAGAATGGAGTAACGTTATAGATGTCAATCTAACAGCAGTATTCTTGATTTGTAAATATTCAATTAAATTTATGATCAAACAAAATTCAGGATCGATAATCAATATAAGTTCAATCGTAGGACATACTGGAAATCCAGGTCAGGCAAACTATTCAAGCGCAAAAGGAGGATTAATTGCGATGTCGAAAAGTTTAGCCAAAGAATATGCAAAGAAAAACATTAGAATAAATTGTATATCTCCAGGATTTATAGACACCAAAATGACACAAGTTATTAATGAAGAATTCAAGAAAAAACTAATTGAAAATATTCCTATGGCAAAGCTTGGAACAGGCAATGATATTGCTAATTCTGCTATATTTTTAGCCTCTGATCTATCCAGCTATATTACTGGCGAAACTATCCACGTAAATGGTGGAATGTATATGGCTTGATTTATTTAAATTATTGCACTAATTGAAAGTATTAAAAAAAAATAAGGAGTTTATAAAATGAGTGATGTTGCGGCAAAAGTAAAAAAAATAATCATAGAACATTTAGGTGTTGACGAGGCAAAAGTAACGGACGAAGCAAGTTTTATAGATGATCTAGGCGCAGATAGTCTAGATACAGTAGAATTAGTAATGGCATTTGAAGAAGAGTTTGGAGCTGAAATATCAGATTCGGAAGCTGAAAAAATTCTAACAGTTGGTGATGCAATTAGATTTATTGAGAACAACTCTAGTAAATAATTATTTTTGCCATTTCCGTCTAGAAAAGGATTAATCTTAATCTTATCTTCTCCCTCAGGAGCAGGAAAAACTACATTAGCTAAAAAAATTTCATCAACTGATGAAAATTTTAAGTTATCAGTTTCTTGTACGACTAGATCTCCACGTTCAAATGAAATTGAAGGAGTTGATTATAATTTTATTAAAGAAGACAGATTTAAAAAATTATTATTAGAAAATAAATTCTTAGAGTCCGCATTAGTATTTGGCAATTATTACGGAACATTAAAAGCTCCTATAGAAGAAGAATTGACGAAAGGTAAAGATTTTATTTTTGATATTGACTGGCAAGGAACTGAGCAAGTTAAAAAAATATTAAAAAAAGATATAGTGACAGTATTTATTATGCCTCCTAGTTTAGAGGAATTAGAAGACAGGTTAAGAAATAGAGAAGAAAAAAATTTTGAATTCATAAAAAAACGTATGATGATGGCAAAAGAAGAAATTAATCATTGGAAAGATTATAATTATATTTTAGTTAACAATGAAATTGAAAACTCATTTAGGTCAATAAACCAAATTATTAAAATTGAACGAGAAAAAAGATACAATAAATTTAATTAATTTTATTTTGTCTTTTGTTTATTAGTTTAACCATTTTATAATAGATTGAGTTATCTAAATTTTCAGGTCTTAATTTTGCAATTTTTTCAAAATTTAGCTCAATTAACTCATTATCCGTAAAAATTTTTTTTAAAGATTTGCCAATCATTTTTCTTTTATTATTAAAAATTTTAGCTGTTAGTTGAGATAATATAGAAAGCTCTTGATTATTTAAAAGACTTACTTTTTTTGGAGTAAAAGTTAAAACGGAAGAGTTAATTTTTGGTTGAGGAAAAAAATTTTCTTTATTTACATTAAAATTAAATTTAACATTTAGTCTTGTAGCGCATAAAATTGATATTCTACCATATTTTTTTGAATTATTTTGTGCAATTATTTTCTCAGCTACTTCTTTTTGAAACATTAATATTAATTTATCATAATAGGGTGGCCAAATTTTAGTGCTTATCCATTTAATCAAAAGAGGAACTGAAATATTATATGGTAAATTTCCATATATAATAATTTTTTCATTAAAAATTTTACTCTCGTCTACTTTGAGAGCGTCACTTATTTCATAGGAAAAATTACCATAATTTTTTTTTATATTTTCTAAATTATTTTTTAGATCTTTATCAAATTCTATACTGTGAATTTTTTTTGGATTTTTTTTGAGCAAAGCCAAAGTTAAATTGCCAGCACCAGGACCAATTTCAACGATATTAGTTTTTTGATTTATATTTCCTAATTCTACAATTTTATTAATGATTTCTGAATTGACTAAAAAATTTTGGCCTAGTTTTTTTTTATGTCGAAACATTATTTTTTGAAAAAAATTTAATAGATTCTTTAAAGCTTTCAGGGTTTGATTTGTTTTTGCCAATCAAATTTTCTGCCGTACCATGATCTGGAGATATTCTTATAAAAGGCAGACCTATTGTTATATTGATGGCATTAAAGCCAAATATATATTTGTATGTTTGAAGTACTTGATCATGATAATTTCCTATTAAAACATTTAGTTTTAATTTTTTTTGTAAAATAAAAGCTGTATCAGGAGACAAAGGTCCATAAATTTTAAACCTTTTTTTTAATTTATTTATAGAAGGTATTATAATTTTTTTTTCCTCTATTCCTGTGTATCCATTTTCTCCGTTATGAGGATTGAATCCTAAGATACCAATTCTAGGTTTGTTTATTTTTAAGGTATTTTTATAAAAAAATGACACATTTTTGCAAGCATTTAAGATCTTATTATAAGAAATCATTTTAGAAACTTTCGCTAAAGGGACATGAGTTGTTAAAGGTAGTACAGAAAATCTTTTGTTAAAAATAAGCATATTAACTTTATTTTTAAGATTTGTTTTAGCTGCAATAAACTCTGTAACCCCTGGAAATTTTTTTTTTGTAAATTTTGATTTATTCACCGGAAGATTAATAATACCAATTGCTTTTTTATTATTCAGTAAATTTAAAGCTTCGTTAAACGATTGCAGAATATATTCATTAGTATTGTTTGATTTTAAATCAAATGCTTTATTTTGTTTTAATGGAATGTCTATAAAATTAAATTTTTGGAATAAGTTTTTATTAATTTTAATTCTATTAAGAAAATTTAATTTAATTTTTAAATTTAATCGTAAATAATTTAATTGTTTTTTTAAAATATTGTAATTACCTACTAGTATAAAATTTTTTTTTGATGATTTTAAAATTGATAAAGATTTTGAAAGTATTTCAGAATTAATACTGTTAGGTTCTCCTAATACTATAATTATATTTTTCACAAATAATTTATTACGTATTTTTTTTTAGATTTTTCTAGAAATTCTAAGGAATATTTCATTAAGCTTTCTTCCTTTTCTTTATTGATTATTTTATTTTTTTCAGTTTCCTTTTCATTTTCATCTTTAATATTTTCAACTTGTTTATTAATTTCGCTTATAGCTATATTGATATTTCTATTATAAAGACCATTAATTAACTGGTCCCACTTCATTTCAGTGACAATTTTGTCTTTTAAATACGAATTAAGAATTTCATTTTTTTTACAAAACTGGTTAAAATTTTCAATTGATACTTTTCTTTGTTGTAAGTAGTAATACACGCTATTATTAATTTCTTTATCATCTATTTTTAAATAATTCTTAAATTGGTCGCTTTCTACCTCAAATTTTTTAATTTTTTCATTTACTAGATTTTTAACAATTTCATCGTGATTGAGCTCTTTATCTTTGCTAATATTGTTTATAAATCTGTAAAATAAAATTTCCTTCTTAACATCTAGTTCTGTAATGGTTTCTTTATCAACTGTTGCTATAATTTTATTGTTAAAATCCTGTTTTTGAACTGCCAATTCTTGAGAATTAACCAGGGTTCCAAAATGAAAGATTAATATTAATAAAATTGCTATTTTTTTTCTAAGCACAATTAAAATAATTTAGCTGGTGCTAGATTTGGACTTGTAGCCGCGTCGCCAAAAGGAAGTATTGTAACTCCAAACATCAACATTAATCTAGGTTGGGTGTCCATGTTTGTAGAATAATCTTTTTCAAGCCAAACGCCGTATCTTATGCATTCATTTTCGTAACTTAAAGTTGTCGAGTAAGAATTTGGTCGATCAGTTATTAAATTTCTATCTCCTTTAAGCGTTAATTTAGTATTGTCAGTAAAATTTTGTATGTAACTGATACCTGCGTATCTTGTTGGAGTTATATCATAATCTTTTTCATAGTAATTTACTTTAACTTGGCTATCTCCATTATTAAAATATTTTTTAAATTCATAATCGTAATAAGTTAAACCGTTTGTAGGATTTGAATGAAAACTATTATCTAATTTTATCTGAAAATTTTTAGGATATGTGTAAGTATAAGAAGTAACTATATTTGAAAGATTTTTTTGTAAAGATGAATCGTTAGGCATATATTTATTAGTGTTTGGCTTATAAACTTGTCCAATTGAAAATTCTGATTTATTGTTTGTATTGTCTTCTAAAGCAGTAAATTTATTAGTTTCTTCCCATGTCCAATTGGCCCCAAGATTAAAAGATAAGTCTTTTTCAACTAATTCTTGATTATTCATTCTATTTAAAGCAAATAAATTGTCATAATTTAAATGCAAATCTGTATTTGAAGAATTTGCCATTGATCCAGGAGAATACCTTGTGAGCAATCTTGGAGTTAAATATTGTTCTGAATTTTGTGATATTTTGCCCATTGGTAACGACATATCAAATCCAAGAATCGGGTCTATTTCGCTGTTAAAATTCTGTTTTGGAGCATTAGCGTAAACAGAACTAATGTTTGATGTACTGTAGTTGTTGTAGTTTATGTTTTTAACTTGAGTTAAAAAATTATATTGAACCCCAGTACTTTTGTCATAAGATATTGGAGTATTGTATGATAAATCATTTATGTTTTTAGTCTGAGTTTGATTGCTTTGATTAATATCTCGAAAATTTGTATTAAAATTTAATCCTTTTAATTTATCCGGCAAAACATCTGATTTAGAATATGTAATTTGAGGTAATGTATACTGATATCTATTTGTAGCTCCAACAGAATTATTTTCTAGCACGTTTGCCTTGATATCTAAGTTCTGATTTTTTCCAAAAGAGTTTAAGTCAAATTCATTAATAAGTTGAGTATCTGTAGATTTAATAGGATTTAAAAGAAATTTATCCATAGGGTTAGAGGCGATCTGATTTGATTGAAGAAATGTAGGATTGTTTACTCTTTGAATTTTTGCGTTCAAAACACTTTTGTCTAAAATTAAATCTTTATAATTTTCTCTCAAATTTGCATATAAATAATCTTTAGAACCTGGCGTTATACCTTGATCAGGTTTGTTTGTAGAATATCCCTTTGTAAAACCACCTTCAATTGACAGGCTTCCACCATCTTTTAATGCTTGTCGATATTGAGTTTTAATAAGAGGATTTTGAGTAAAATATAATACTGGCGTTAAAGTCAAATCTGCTGAATTTGAAATATTCCAGAAATAAGGCTCAGCTACAGTGTAACCAATGTTTGTTCCTAAAGATTGTGCAGTAGGAGATAAAAACCCACTTCTTCTTTGAACTGTTGGGTCTGGAAATGAAAAATATGGACTATATAATACTGGTATATTTTGAAGATTTAAGCTTGAATCTAAATATACAATCTCCTTATTAGGTTTATCCCAAATAATTTGATTAGCTTTGACATTGTATGTAGCGCAAGGTTCATTTTTATCTGATCTGTGACAAGTCGTAAAGTTACCGTCTTTTATATAGACAATATCATCACTTATCTTCGCCTCTTTTCCGGAAAGCCTTGGTTCTATAAATTTATGATTTTTGTTTTGATTGTCCTGATTAAATTTGTCTTTAGCTAAGTCAGAATCCATATCAAATCCCGTAATTTCTGAAAATTGATCGTCTGCTACTATTTTAGAAAAATAAAAAATATTCTTATATTTATCGATTAAAGTAACTTTGCTTTGGGCTGTAATTTTATTGTTTCCTAAATCATAATCTAAAATATCAGAGTAAATAATATCACCTTTGTTATCTACAAACTTAGTTTTTCCAATTGCTTTTAAAATTCCATCGTTTTTATTATAAATAATTTTATCGGCAGATATTTCGTTGCCATCTTGATTTTTAGCAACAACTTTTCCAGAAGCTTCAATAATATTAGAATCCTGAGAATAATTAATTTTATCAGCAGAAAAATTGTAAGTACTTTTAATATTTTGCTGAGCTATTGTTTGTTTGAAATTTAATAATAAAAAAAATATTATTAAATATATTTTATTTCGCATTAACCTGAGTAATCCCAACTAAATTTATTAAAGTAATCAGAAATATAGGTATCCAGACCGATAAATCCACCGAAATTATACCTGATTTTGCTATTGTAATTGATAAATCGTTTAAAAAATAAAGAATAACACTTATAACAATCCCATATACGCCATATTTAATGTAATTTGATGTCTTTCCTAGATTAATAATCATTAAACCAGATAGAATTGACATAGTTAAAAGATAAACAGGGAATGACATTAGCTTTTGATATCTAATTCTAAGATCAACAGGGGAATATCCTTTGTCTTTTAAAACGTTAATTTCATTTTGAATATCAAATAAAGAATTTGTATCAGTATTTTTATAATAATTTTTTATATCATCAATTTTAAATCCACTATCATATACATATTTTGATAAAAAATTTTCTTTAACCCTTTTGTTTGCACTCACAATAGTTGTTTTTTCTAATTCCCATTTTTTGTTATCGACGCTACCTTTTTCTGAATCAATCCTTTTAATAAAGTTATTATTATTATCATAAATATAGATTGTGATTTTATTAAACGATTTGAAATTTTTAGACATATTTTCTACTCTGATTATATTTTTTTCATTTTCAGTTCTATCCAAAATCCAAATTCCAGTTTCATTAACAAATACTAAATTTTTAGTATCATTATATTTAGATCTTATTTCTTCATAAATTTTTAATGATGAAGAAGAAAGAGGTACGAAAAAAAATATTACTACATATCCTATTATTAGAGATGTTAATGCTGGTAACATAATAACTTGAATATTAGAATAGCCAGCAACTCTTAAAGAAACTATCTCATTAAAATTATAAATTTTTAAATAATAAAAAATTCCCCCAAATAAAGTTATAAATGGGAAAATATTGATACATAAATTTGGAATTTTTAAAAAAGTCATAAGTATAAAAGTAAAAAATTTTAAATCTGGTTTTGATTTAAAATAGCTAAATTCATCAAGTAAATTAATTATAAAAATTACAGCAACCATTACAGCAAGAACGACCAAAAGACTTTTGCAATATTCTTTGATTACATAGCGATTGATTGATTTAAGGTTGATCATTTTTTTATATTCTCATTTTTAAGTAATCGATTAAGAAAAAATAAGTTTATTAAAAATAATAAAAATGGAACAATATACAAAAAAATATTTGCTTTGATATTCTTTGAGGAAAAATCTACAAGAATATCTGCAAATATAACTGTAGAAATTCCTAAAATAAAAATTAAACCTCTAAGAATAAAAAAATTTACTTTTTCTTTATTTGTTATAATTAAAAAAAAACTTAAAACTATAATTGATGGAATAAATAACGGGGTTATTAATCGATCGTTAATTTCTGATAGTGCATCAAGTCTTTCATTTTTGTCTTTGTTCAAAACAATTTTAATTAAGCTAGGTATCTGGATTTCACTATATTTATAAAATTGATCAACTTTTTTTCCATACTGACTCATATCAATAGTCGTTTTATCAAAATCTAAAATTGAAATATTCTTTCCTGCTTTTTCTTCCTGAATACTACCATTAAGAAGAACTATTAAATTTTTATTATCTTCAGTTATAATCACACCGCTTTTTGCAACAATTGTTTTTTTTGTTTCAGCGGTACTTTCAAATAAAATTATATCTTCTATTTCATTGAGTTTATTTTTTTTACCAACATAAATTGTGAGATTTTTTAAAGGGTTATTAAAATTATTTTCTTTAATTAAAGGCGCAATAGATCCAACACCAGAGTTTATTAATAAATTTCTAGACAGATGATTAAAATATGGAATTAAAAAAGTTCTAATTAAAATTAGAATCAAAATTAATATAAAAGATGTTTTTATTATATATTTAATAAACGTTTTTTTTTTTAGTCCTGATAACCATAGTATTTTTAATTCATTACTGTCATCAAGTTTATTAATAGTTGATATTAAAGAAAAAAAAAAAATTATGAGAGATAGTTTGGAAAAAAATTTTGGCAATATAAGAAAAATATAAATAAAATAAGTAAGAACAGAGTTTCCTTGTTCGCCAATTAGACTTAGTAATTTAACGCTTTGGGTAATCCAGATAATTAAACTAAAAACGAATAGGAGTGATAAGTAGTTTTTAAGAAATTCTTTAACAAAATAATAACCTAACTTGTTTTTTGTCATTTTCGCATATATATGATGTGATTTATTACTATGATAAATATCAAATTAACATCAAATATTAACAAAAAATCAGATTATTTTATCTATTTTTGCGAAAAAGATTTTATAATTGATAAAAAAAAAATAGATTTTTTAGATTTTTCTTTAGCTGATATTAATTCGCTATTACAAAAAGTTAAAGAAGATGATTATTATGTTTTTAATTTTTTCAATAAAAAAAATAAAAAGATTGTATTTATAAATAATAGAAAGTTCGAGCCATTTGAAATTCAAAACTTAGGAGGCAAAGTAATCTCCGAATTTAAATCTGCTGAAGAAATTAACGTTATTATAAATAAAGAAGACTCAAAATCAGAAGATTTTTATCTAAATTTTTTTCTTGGAAGTATATTAAAAAAATACTCATTTTTAAAATATAAAACAATTTTTAAAAAAAATGAAAATATCAAAGAAACGAATTTACTGTTAGCTCCTTCTAACAAAAAATTATTTGAAAAAATTTTACTAGATATTAAAAATATTAGTGAAGGTGTTTTTTGCACAAGAAATCTAGTTTCAGAACCACCTAATGTCTTAAATCCTGAAACATTCGTCAAAGAAATAAAAAAATTAACTTCTCTTGGTTTAAAAGTTGAAATTTTCGATAATTTGAAAATGAAAAAATTAGGAATGAACGCAATTTTGGGTGTAGCGCAAGGAAGTTCAAATTCACCTTATTTTGCAATCATATCATGGAAGCCAAATAATGCTAAAAATAAAAAACCTTTGTCTTTTATTGGAAAAGGAGTTTGCTTCGATACTGGTGGTATTTCATTAAAACCTGCAAAATTTATGGAAGATATGAAATATGATATGGCTGGGGCGGGAGCAGTCGTTGGACTAATGAAAACCTTAGCTTTAAGAAAATCAAAAAGTTATGTAATTGGAGCCGTGGCATTAGTAGAGAATATGCCAGATGGAAACGCACAAAGACCTGGAGACATAGTTAAATCGTATTCAGGAAAAACTATTGAAGTTTTAAATACTGATGCAGAAGGTAGATTAATTTTAGCAGATGCTATTTATTATATTGATGAAACTTATAAACCCGAATTAATAGTTGATCTCGCAACATTAACTGGGGCAATCGTTGTTTCTTTAGGCAATGAATACGCAGGTTTATTTTCAAATAATGATTTATTATCAAAAAAATTAATAGAATCTGGAGAAATAGAAAATGAAAAAATATGGAGATTTCCGCTTCATAAAAACTATGATGAATTAATGAATTCAAAAGTTGCTGATATGCAGAATATCAATTATTCCGGCGGAGCAGGATCAATTACGGCAGCACAATTTCTTCAAAGATTTTTGAAAAATAATACACCTTGGGCACATCTTGATATAGCAGGCATGGCCTGGACTAAGAAAGATCTTGATATTATTCCAACTGGAGCCACAGGTTATGGAGTTAAGCTTCTTAATAGATTTGTTGAAAAATTTTACGAATGATAGAACGAACTTTATCAATAATTAAACCAGATGCTGTTGAAAGAAATTTAATTGGACAAATTATTAACATTTTTGAAAAAAATAATATTGTTATTAGAGCTATCAAAAGAGTTAAGTTAAATAAAAAAGATGCAGAAAATTTTTACAGCGTTCATAAAGATAGACCTTTTTTTAATGATCTTTGTCAATACATGTCTTCATCAGATGTGGTTGTTATGGTTTTAGAAGGAGAAAATGCTGTTTTAAAAAATAGAGAACTTATGGGAGCTACCAATCCTAAAGACGCAGCTAAAGGAACTATCAGAAATTTATTTGCCCTGTCCCTTGATAAAAACTCTGTACATGGCTCCGATAGTAAAGAAAATGCGAATATTGAAATAAAATTCTTTTTTAAAGATCTCGCAAATTAATTTTTGCAAATAATATTTAAAGCTTTTGGAAAAATATCGTGTTCTATTTTTAGAACTCTTTTTGAAAGTGAAGTAGGGGTATCTCTTTTTAGTATTTTAATTCTTTTTTGAATAATTTTTTTACCAGAATCTAATTTTACATTTACAAAATGAACGGTTGAACCTGTATATTTTTCTCCTGCCTCCAGCACTCTTTTATGTGTATTCAATCCTTTATATTTAGGAAGTAGAGAGGGATGAATATTTATAATTTTTTTATTAAATTTATTTATAA
>CAIQAD010000019.1 GCA_903869725.1 uncultured Alphaproteobacteria bacterium
ATATATATAATTAAAATATAAGCAATAAATTAATGAATTCCTCAATACCTAGGTTAAATAAAATTTCACACATAACTAAAATTCACAATGATCAATTACACGATGACTTTGCTTGGATAAAACAAAATAATTGGAAAGAAGTTATTCTAGATCCAAAAAAATTAGATTCTAAAATTGAAGAATATTTAATTAAAGAAAATAAATTTAAAGAAGATCAATTAAAAGATGTTAAAAATTTTGAAGATAAAATATTTAGTGAACTAAAATCTAAAATTAAAAATGAAGACGACTCTGTTCCAAAAAAAGATGGTGATTTTTTATATTATTATAAATATGAAAAAAATGCCGAATACCCAGTTTATTTAAGAAAAAATATTATAAATAATAAAGAAGAAATTATTTTAAATTGTGTCGAAAAATCAAAAAATTACAATTATTTTAACATAGGCTCATTAACTCATAGTCATGATCATAAAAAATTAGCATTCAATATTGACACTAATGGATCTGAGTATTTTTCTATATTTATTGAAGATATCAACACTAAGAAAAACTTAAGTGAACCCATTCCAAACACAACAGGTGAAATTGTCTGGAACATAGATAATTTGAGTATTTTTTACGTAGCGCTAGACGATAATCATAGGCCGACCAAAGTTTTTAAACATGAGATTAGTAAAAAATATGAAGAAGATGAATTAGTTTATGAAGAAAAAGACCCATCTTTTTTTTGTTCAATTTTTTTATCACAAACGAGAAAATATTTACTTATTAGAACAGCTGATCACGAAACTTCCGAATATTATTTTTTAAATCTTAATAATAAAAAAACTAAATTAAATATTTTTCAAAAAAGAAAAAAGAAAATTGAATATGATATCGATCATCATGGAAATTTTTTTATTATTAAAACAAATAGAGATAAAGCAAAAAATTTTAAAATCATGAAAAGTGGAGAAAAATCATTTGAAGATTGGAAAGATTTTATTCCTTATAATAAAAAAAACTTAATACTTGATTTTACTATACTAAAAAATTGGTTAATTCGATTAGAGAGATCGGAAGGATTAGAAAATATTATTATTAATAATCTTGAAAATAATGAAGAATTTAAAATTGATTTTAATGAAGCTGCTTATCAATTATCACTGGATCATGGATACGAATACGATACTGATGTTTTAAGGTATCATTATTCTTCACCAACAACACCAAAATCCATAATTGATTACGACTGTCAAACAAAAAAACATACTACAAAAAAAATTCAGGAAATTCCAATTGGACATAATAAAGAAAATTATATTTGTGAAAAAATTTTTGCTAATAGTCATGATAATCAAAAAATTCCAATTACTATTCTTTATAAAAAAGGAGCAAAATTAAACGGAGAGAACTTTTTACTTCTTTATGGATATGGTGCTTATGGAATATCTATTCCAAGTGGATTTTCAACTAATCGATTATCCTTAGTTGACCGTGGAGTAATTTTTGCAATTGCCCATGTGCGCGGTGGAAAAGAAAAAGGTTATGAATGGTATGAAGATGGAAAAGAACTTAAGAAAAAAAATACTTTTTTAGATTTTATTAGTTGTACTGAAGAATTATGCAAAAAAAAATACACATCTAAAAAAAAAATAATTGCGCAAGGTGGTTCTGCTGGTGGGCTATTGATGGGCTATATTAGCAATGAAAGACCTGATTTATTTCTTGGAATCATCGCACAAGTTCCTTTTGTTGATATATGCAACACTATGCTTGATGAAAATTTACCATTAACTGTTACTGAAATTCCAGAATGGGGCGACATAAAGAGAGATCACAAAGCTTTTAATTACGTAAAAAGTTATTCTCCTTATGACAATGTAAAAAAACAAGATTACCCACATATGCTTGTAACGGGTGGAATCTCAGATCCTCGAGTAACTTACTGGGAAATGACAAAATGGGTTGCAAAATTAAGAGAAAATAAAACAGACAACAACTTATTACTTTTACATATGAATATGACAGCAGGCCATGCTGGAGCTAGCGGAAGATTTGATTATTTAAAAGAAATTGCGATGGAATATGTGTTTCTATTTAAAATTTGTAATATTCATTCTTAGATAGTATTTTTAAACAATGCTTTTAAAAAAAATATTATTTTTAACATTTTTTATAATATTTAACTTTCAAGTTCATGCTGCTGATACCGATGGTGTGGCTTTGCGCTCTGAAATTTATTCTATCCCAACATTAACTATATCAGACAAACAATTTCTAACGGGAGATAAAAACGGAAAAGAAATTATTATTAATGGTATTTTAAGATTTCCTGCGAAACCTATAAATGAAAAAATTCCTGTAATCTTTTTATCTCATGGATCGGGTGGAATGGGCGCTGTTGTCGATTTTTGGTCAAATCATTTTCTTTCGCAAGGATATGCTACATTTAGCATTGATAGTTTTACTGGACGAGGAATAACTATTACAAGCACTAATCAAGCTCAGCTTGGAAGATTAAATATGATTTTAGATAGTTATAAATCAATGGAGATTTTAGAAAAACATCCTCGTCTAGATTCAAAAAAATTTGTACTGATGGGATTTTCTAGAGGTGGTCAAGCAGCTTTATATGCTAGTCTTAAAAGATTTAACAAGATGTGGAATAAAAGTAATACTGAATTTATAGCTTACATTCCATTTTATGCAGATTGTGTAACTAGTTACATTGATGATGAACAAACAACCGGAAAGTCTATCCAATTACATCATGGCAAACAAGATGATTACAATCCAATTGTAGCCTGCAAAGCTTATGTGGATAAATTAAAAGCTGCAAAACAAAATATAGAAATTTTTGAGTATGATAATTCATTTCATACTTTTGATTCTCCTTTAGGAGCAAATCCACCAATTGCAGCTAAAAATGCACAAACAGTGAGAAATTGCCGCAACTTTGAAAGAGAACCAGGAGTAATAATTAATAAAGATACAAACCAAGAGTTTAAATATTCAGATAGCTGCGTTCAGTATGATCCCTTATTAGGAAGAAATGATGAAGCAAGATTAAAAGCTGCAAAAGAAGTGGATATGCTACTAAATAAAGTATTTAAATAATTTTACTAATTTTAATAATAGTATTTTCAATTCCTTATCAGCTTTTTTTCAACTTTATCCCAAAAAATTTTCTCTAGAGAAGTAAAATTTAATAAATTAATTTCCTGAATTCCAGTTGGTGAGGTTACATTGATTTCTGTTAAATAGTCTCCAATCACATCTATACCTACAAAAAATAATCCCAATTTTTTTAAGAATGGCTTTAAAACATTACATATTTTAGCGTCTCTTCTAATAAGATCTACTCTTTTTGGCTTTCCACCGGTGTGAAAATTGGCAGTAATTTTTCCTTTTTCTGGGATTCTAGCAACCGAACCTACATACTCACCATCAATTAAAATAATTCTTCGGTCACCTTCTGCTATCTCTTTTAAATATTTTTGCACAACAATTGGTTTTCTAAATCTATTAATTAATTTTAAAAATTTTCTTTTTGCTGAAGTCGAACTACCTTCAACCTTTTCGATTCCCTCCCCACCATTGCCATACAAAGGTTTGATAATTGTTATTTTATATTTCTTATGAAATTTCAAACATTCTTCAATATTTTTAGAAATTAAAGTTGGAGGAATAATTTTTGGAAAATTAAACATCGATAACTTTTCAGAATTATCTCTAATAGATTTTGGATTATTAAGAATTAAAGTTTTTTTACCAACCCTTTCAAGCAAATAAGTCGAGGTAACATAATTCATATTAAACGGCGGGTCTTGTCTCACTAAAATAACATCAAAGGTATCAAGAAATACTTTGGTAGTTTTTTTTCTTTCGAAAAAATTATTTTTCTTATGAAATAATTTAAAAAAATTGCCCTCAGCTGATACGCGATTATTCTCTAGATTAAGTTTATCAGGTGTATAATGAAATAATTTATAGCCTCTATTCTGCGCTTCCAGCGCTAAAATATAAGTGCTATCGCTATTGATATTAATGGATTCTAATGGATCCATTTGAATGGCAACTTTAAAAAGCTTCTTCATCAAATATTTTAAATATATCTTTTTTCCATTCGGATTTATACTTTGATATTAATCTTTGCGCTGGCGACTGTTTATTATCTAAAAATTGATAAATATCTTTTAAAAAAATACTTTCGTCATTACCTTTGTTATCAATTTGTTTTCTATTTTTTAAACCAAAAGCAGAAAATTTAACTAATATTTTAGCGTGCTCGTATATTTTTTTATTTTTTAATAAAGTGTTAAATCCTTTTTTTGGAACTTCTAAATAGGCATTATACACTTCGCTATATTTCCAATTTTTTACATATTCTAACCCTTTTTCTAAAGCTTGTTCGTTATATAATAATCCTGTCCAAAAAGCTGGAACAGAACAAATTCCTGATGATGAACATGAATCTGCAGATCTAATTTCTAAATATTTTTTTAGTCTTAATTCGGTGAAAATTGTTGATATATGATTTTCCCAATCTTGAAGGGTTGCTTTTTTATTTTTAAGATTTTTTAAATTACCTTTAATAAAGTCTCCAAAATTTTCTCCTGCACAATTAATGTACTGATTATTTTTAATAATAAAATACATCGGAACTTCTAAAGCAAAATCTACATATCTTTCAAAACTATTACTTTCATCTAAAAAGAAACTTGGAATTCCAGAACGATTTTTGTCAGTATTTTGCCAAATATGCGTTCTATAAGATAAAAAGTTATTCAATTTTTTTTCTTTAAAAGGAGAGTTCGAGAACAACGCAACTGCAACTGGAGTAATTGTTGCAATTAATTTAGTTTTTTTTATATAATCCTTTTCATTTGAATAATCTAAATTAACCTGAGTAGCGCAAGTTCGATGCATCATATCTAATCCATTATTCCCAACCCTTGGCATATATTTTCTCATGATTTCATAGCGTTTTTTTGGAGATTTAAATATTTGGTTTAATCTAGCAGTTGGCGCAAAACCATTACTAAGCAAACCAATTCCTAAATTTTCACAAACTATTTTTAATTCTTGTATGTAAGTACCAACTTCAGAACATGTTTGATGAATATTTTTAACTGCATCTCCTGATAATTCAAATTGTAAACCAGGTTCTAATGTGATGCTTTTTTTATTCTTTATTAAACTTAAAATATTTTTACCTTCTTTTACTGGTTTCCACTTATTTTTTATAAGTTCTGAAAAAATTGCTAAAATACTTTTTTTTCCAGAATACGGAACTGACTTATAATTAGACAAGTCAAATAGTAAATTTTCATATTCACTCCCTATTCTCCATTGATTTCTTTTTTTTGCACCTTCAGAAAAATAGTCAACTAGCTGTGTTTTATTCAAAATATCTTTCAAAAACTAATATCCTTTTAATTAATTATATAAATTGCCGTAACTTATTCTTTAGATTTTTTTAATTCAATAAATTTAATATTCAACTTCTACAGGATCAATACTTTTCCACATATGCCATGTAGCAACAGTATTATATGGATGCCATTTTTTTTTAAAAAACTCTAATTTAGATTTTTCAATAGGATATTTAATTTTATAGTTTTTAGATATTGCTCTTAATAAACCTATATCTGCTGCTGGAAAAATATTTGAACGATTTAAATTAAAAATTAAGAACATTTGAGCAGTCCATACACCGATACCTTTTAAACGAATTAAATATTTAATCGCTTCATCATCGTTTAATTTTTTGAGAGTATTTATATCAAAAGTTTTTCCAACAAATTCTTTAGCAATAATTTTAAGATACGAAATTTTTTGTCTTGAAAGTCCGCATTTAGATAATTTAATCTTTGTCACAGCAAGTAAATTTTTGGGGGTTAATTTTGGCATTGTTTTAGAAAATTTTAGCCAGATTGAGTCTGCTGCTTTAACAGATATTTGCTGACCTACAATAGATCTGCACAATGAATAAAATGGATCGTTTCTACTTACTAAAAATCCTTTGTGACGTTTAATAATTTTCGCAATTGTTTTATCTTTTTTAATTAAAAATTTTTTTCCTTCGTTCCAATAACTGGGTATTTTCATAGATATTATAAATATATTTTACCAAACTTGGTTATTAACATATAAAATTATTTTTAATATAATCTTTATGAACATTGGAATTTTTGCAGCAGGTTGTTTTTGGGGAGTTCAAAAAAAATTTGATTTAACGGCAGGAGTTGAAAAAACTGAGGTTGGATATACTGGCGGTACAATAAAAAACCCTACCTACGAACAAGTTTGTTACGAAGAAACAGGGCATGCTGAATCAATAAAAGTTTACTTTGATGAAAAAAAAATAACCTATAGAGAATTGCTCGATGTATTTTGGAAAATACATGATCCAACTACTTTAAATCGTCAGGGACCTGATATTGGAGATCAGTATCGTTCAGCAATATTTTATTTAAACACAGAACAAAAAAAAGAATCCGAAGAATCTAAAAAAAAAGCAAATAAAGATATATTCGATAATAAAATTGTGACACAAATTGTAAAAGCTGAAGATTTTTATCTGGCAGAAGAGTATCATCAAAAGTATCTTAAAAAACTTGGCAGATATTAATGTCTTTAGTTAGTACCGACTGGCTTGACCAGAATATTAAAAACGCAAATATTAGAATTTTAGACTGTTCTTGGCATATGCCAAACTCCGATAGAATTGGCAAAGATGAATTTCCTTTAGAACATATTCCAAATTCAAATTTCTTTGATATTGATAAATTTTCTGATCCAAAAGGAAAATTTCCTCACACCATTCCTCCAAAAGATCAATTTGAAAAATTATGTAGTGAATTAGGACTAAAAAATTCAGACCATATTATTGTTTATGATAGCTTAGGCATTTTGAGCTCTCCTAGAGTATGGTGGATGTTTAATTATTTTGGACATAATAAAATTTCAATATTAGACGGCGGTTTTATCAAATGGAAATTAGAAAAAAAAAGAGTAGAAAAAGGATTAAGTAAGAATTATTCAAGATCTAATTTTACATGTTCAATTAAAGAAACTTTATTAACAAAAATTGAACAAATAAAAGAAAATATTAATTCTAAAATATCAAATTTAGTAGACGCAAGAAGCAAGGGAAGGTTTTTAGGAATTGAGCCTGAACCTAGACCAGGATTAAGGGGAGGATCTATAGAAAATAGTTGTAATTTGCCATGGACAGAGTGCATTGATCAAAAAACTAAATGTTTTTTAACTAAAGAAGAATTAAAAGAAAAATTTTCTAAAATTAATATTGATAGCAATTCTAAAGTTATTTTTTCTTGCGGATCAGGAATAAGCGCATGTATAACTGCAAAAGCTTTTGAGTTAATTGGAGGAAAAAATTTTTCTATCTATGACGGGTCTTGGACAGAGTGGGCTAGTCAATAGACTCCTCTGCTCATTATGGCAAAATAATGAATTGTTTATTAATAAATTGCAAAATTCGCTCTTATAAGAAAGAAAACAAGCAATTATTTTTTAACCATAAAAAAATATTTTTTTTAATTAATACATGATATTAAATCGTGTTCATGAATACCAATAAAAAAATTATTTTAATCGCTAGTGTTATCATTTTATTATCAGTCGGCGTAATTATTGGAAGACTAGTTATAAACGCTACAATTCAAAAACAAATTAGCATAATTAGACCTACCGAAGTTGTTTCTTATACGGTAAAAAAAAATAACTTTTATGATCAAATTGATACTTTTGGAACAGCATTAGCCAATCAATCTTATTCTATAAGAATTAAAAAATCTGACATAATAAGTTCTGTTGAGTTTGATAAAAATCTTTTTATTGAAAAAAATCAAATTATTGCAAATACAAAAAATGAAACAATCGCTGCCCCTTTTAGCGGGCGCTTAGGAATAAGAGAAATAACTCCTGGAATTTTAGGCGGAGAGCAATCTATTATTGCAACTCTTGATGACATTTCTTACATCAAAATTGACGCAAATATTCCTGAGAACTATCTTCCTGCACTTAAAAAAAATCTTAAAGTTAAAATTACCTCTAATGAAATAAAAGATGAATTTATTGGAAATATAGAAACTATCAGCGCAAGAATTGATCCGACTACTCGATCTGTTTTAATACAAGTAAAAGTTAAAAACTCAGAAAATAAAATTATTCCTGGAATGTTATTAGATATGTCTATTCGATATAATGAGAGATCTGCCCTTGAAGTACCACAAGAGGCTATTGTGCAATCTGGAGAAGATACTACTGTTTTTAAAATTGTTGACGGAAAAACAGTCTCATTAACATCTATAAAAGTTGGCTTAAGAGATTTTGAAAGAGCAGAAGTTATTTCTGGCTTAAGTGAAGGCGAAACAATTGTTAAAGAAGGGGTTTCAAAACTTAGAGATAAAGCTTTAATTAAAGTATCAAACTAAAAAATGCTACTTACCGATATTTCAATTAAGCGTCCTGTTTTTGCAACAGTGATGTCTGTTGTGCTTGTTATTTTCGGTTTGGTTGTTTTTAAAAATATACCTGTAAGAGAACTTCCAAATATTGATCCTAGCATTGTAACTGTAAGAACTCTTTACGCCGGCGCTTCTGCGGAAATCGTGGATTCACAAATTACTCAGATTTTAGAAGATGCAGTCGGAGGAACTGAGGGAATACTAAATATCACCTCGACAAGCGTTGACGGACAATCCACAATTAGAATGGAATTTGCTCTTGGAGTTGACGTTAATGAAGCAGCAAATGATGTTAGGGATGCTGTTTCGAGAGTAGTCAATAATCTTCCAACGAATTCATCTGGGCAACCACTAAATTTACCTCAAGTTTTTAAAACTAGCGAAAGCAATGTTATTACTGTCTGGCTTCGATTAAGAAGTAAAAGTTTGAGTCAGGTTGAACTAACAGATTATGCAGTTAGATATTTGCAAGGTTTCTTTTCTAGCGTTCCTGGCGTCGGACAAACAATTTTAAGCGGAGATAAACAATTATCTATAAGAATTTGGTTAAATCCAATTGCCATGGCAGCAAAAGGTGTAACCGAACCAGATATCGAAAATGTTTTAAACAATGAAAATATAGATTTTCCAACTGGAAAAATAACATCGAAAAATATTGATCTCGTTTTGAAGCTGCAAAGAAATTATCAAAACGTAGAGGACTTTAAAAATCTTGCCATAAAAAAATTATCTGATGGTTCAGTTGTTAGAATAAAAGATATAGGAAAAGTTGAGGTTAATGCACTTAACATTGAAAGTTTGTTTAAAGGAAATGGCGATCAGGTGGTCGGTATAGGTCTATATCAAACATCAGATGCAAATACTATTGATGTAAGCAAGGGTGTTAGAGAAAGACTAAAAGAAGCAAAACAAAATTTACCATCTGGTATGGAACTTGATATTGCTTTTGATAGAGCAGAGTATATTAGCGCTGCTGTTAATGAAGTTTACAAAACATTATTTATTTCTGTTGCATTAGTTGTCGCAATTATTTATTTATTTTTAGGAAATTTTTCAGCTGTTATTATTCCAACTCTTGCAATTCCTGTTTCTTTAATTTCTACGTTTCTTGCAATTAGAGTTGCAAATTTTAGTATAAATTTATTTACTCTCATGGCTTTAGTAGTTGCTATAGGTCTAGTAGTTGATGATGCTATTGTAATGTTAGAAAATATTTACAGAAGAATGGAGGAAGGAGAAACTGCACTTATTGCTTCTTATAAAGGTGCAAGCCAAGTATCATTTGCGATCATCGCAACAACAGTCGTGTTGATTGCGGTATTTATGCCTCTAATATTTGTAAAGGGAATTGTTGGTAAATTATTTACGGAACTGGCTCTAACTCTAGCATTTTCAGTTAGTATTTCAGCTTTCGTTGCTCTTACTTTATCGCCAATGTTGGCATCGAAATATTTAAAAATTACTCATATAAAACCAAAACTAGCTCAAAAGTTTGACGATTATTTAGGAAAATTTACTAATTTTTATTTTGAGTCTTTACAGCGAATTATTCACAAAAAAAAAGAGGTTATCATTTTTTTGGCATCTGTACTTTTAGTAATCTTTGTTCTATTCAAAATCACACCTAAAGAACTTATCCCGCCTGAAGACAGAGGTGTTTTTTACATTGTAATTCAATCACCAGATGGAACTGGATATGAGTATACAAAAGATAAAGTTGAGGGCATTGAAAAAAATTGGCTACCAAGAATTGGTAAAGGTCAAGTAAGAGAAGTTCTTGCTAGAATTCCTGGCTTTGGAGCATCACCTGGACAAGTGAATTCTGGTCTCTTAGTTGTATTGCTTGAGAATTGGGACAAAAGAAAAGCTTTTGGAGCAAGAGATCTTGGACAAATATTTCAAGAATTAAATAAAATTGCAGGTGTTAAGGCATTTCCTATCATGGCACAAAGTATAAGGGGCTCGGCCGTGGATAAGCCAATACAATTTGTTTTAAAGGGAAATACATATGGACAACTTCTGCAATGGAAAGAGATTTTAGAAAAAGAAATAGCTAATAACAGAAATTTAGTGAGCGTAGATGATGATCTAAGTTTAACTATACCACAGTTAGTTTTAAAAATTAATAAAAATAGAGCTGCAGACCTTGGAATTAATGTAAACCAAATTGGTCAAACATTACAAACTATGTATGCATCAAAACAAGTAACAAATTATTTATATAACGGAAGAAGTTATAACGTTATGTTACAAGCAGATCTTAAAAATAGACTTAAAACCACTGACTTAGAAAATATTTATTTAAAATCATCATCTGGAAAATTAGTTCCATTATCTAGTGTTGCATCATATGAAACTTCAGCAACTTTCACGCAGTTAAACAGGTATAATAGAGAAAGAGCGGTCACAATTAATGCACGTTTGGTAGGAAGCTATACTATCGAGAATGCATTGACGTATCTTGAACAATTAGTGAAACAAAAATTACCTGCTGAAGCTAGAATTGACTACAAAGGAGAGTCTTATGAATATAAAAATACTAGCTCAGATATTTATTTTATTTTTTTCCTGGCATTATTTACAGCCTACTTATCTCTAGCTGCACAATTTGAAAGCTGGAAACATCCATTGACAATCATGTTGACTGTTCCACTCGCAATATTAGGAGGAATTATTGGTTTATGGATTATTGGAGGATCTATTAATATTTACAGTCAAATTGCTCTGGTTGTTTTGATCGGACTAGCTGCTAAAAATGGCATTCTAATTGTAGAGTTTGCAAATCAATTACGAGCTCAAGGAAAAGACGCAGAAGAAGCAATTATTGAATCATGCAGAGTTCGATTGCGACCAATTCTAATGACATCTTTAGCGACTGTTGTTGGCGTTACGCCTTTGATCATAGCAACAGGAGCTGGATCGGCAAGTCGTATGACTGTTGGCATTGTAATATTTATGGGAATTTTTTTCTCGACTTTATTTACCCTCTACATCATACCTACAATGTATTTAATGATTGGAAGAAATACAGGAACTATTGATGACGTTGAAAATGAACTCAATCGTCAATTAAAAGATAGTAATTAAAAAATAATATACTTATCCGTAGAAAGCTTTTGTTTGCATTGGCCAAGTTGGTATTTATATTTTTTTGCAACGCGATCTACAGCCTTTGCAAATTTAATTGCATCTGGTGACTTTGTGTAATTTTTATACTGTCCCCATCCTTCATGATAGGCAACATATTGTCTAAAATAATCGTTTTTAGGAATCCTAAGCAATTTATTAGTCTTATTTATGTACCAACCAATAAAATCAATGCTGTCATAAAAACTTATTCGTAATGCATATTTATTCCCGGTCTCGTTTTGATATTGTTCCCAAGTTTTATCAACGGCTTGTGAATATCCATATGATGATGATTTCCGCTTATAAGGAATAATCTTAAATAATTTATCCCATCCTGGTGTTGCTCTAAAATCAAAATCAGATTCTCTTTGAATAAAAGCCATTTGCAACTCAACCGGCGCACCCCATTTTTTTTCAGAACTTTTGACTGCTTTATACCAAAAATAATTATCTTCAAATATTTGACAAGTATCAGCACTATTTTTAACGGTACCAACACATGACACCAAAGCAATAAAAATAATGTATCTAAAATTTTTTAAAAAAAAGCTTCGAATCATTGCAATCAACTTAATGCAATTTAAAAAAATTTAAACAAGTCTATTTTAATGAATTTTTAATCCAGTTTAAAAAATCTTTATTGCCATTTTTAATATCTATAAAAACAATGCCTGGGCAATCATATGAATGTTTTTCTTTAACTTTCATTATAATTTTAGACATTTTTTTCTTTAATGTTTTACCGATAACAATTACTTCTCTTGTAGATTGGGTTTGTTTGTTCCACTTAAAGTAAGATTGTACTGGCGGTAATATATTTGCACAGGCTGCTAAATCTTCTTTTATTAAAGATAAAGATATTTTACTCGCTTCGTTTTTATTCTTACAAGTAATATAAAATAATTTATAAATGCTCATCACTTAATTATTATAATTAATAAATTTAAAATGTATAAATTAATTCTAGTTAGACATGGTCAGAGCGAATGGAATTTAGAAAATAAATTTACAGGTTGGTATGATTCTAAACTAACACAAAAGGGTATAGAAGAAGCAAGATATGCTGGTGAATTAATAAAAGCATTAAATGTTAATTTTGAATATGCTTTCACTTCTTTTCAACAACGAGCGATTGATACGCTTACCGAGATCAACAAAAAATTAAATAATTCTATTTTTAATATAGTCAAAGCATGGGAGTTAAATGAGAGGCATTACGGTGCATTGCAAGGGTTAAATAAAGAAGAAATAAAAAAAAAACATGGAGAAGAACAAGTTAAGCTATGGAGAAGAAGCTATGATATTGCTCCACCCCCGATGGATCGGAAGAATCCTAATCATGCAATTCACCAAAAAATCTACCAAGATATTAATCCAGATCTAATTCCAAACTCGGAATCACTAAAAGATACTTTAAAAAGAGTAATTCCCTATTATGAAAATAAAATTCTTCCAGTTTTAAAAAAAAATAAAAAATTAATTATTTCTGCTCACGGAAACAGTTTAAGATCTTTATGTAAGAAAATTTTTAATATTAGCGACCAGTCTATAGTTAAACTTGAGATTCCAACTGGAAATCCAATATTTATAAATTTTGATGAAGAAATAAAATTAACTGAATATAAATATTTAGATCAAAAAAGAGCTCAAGAAATTATAATTAATCAATAATGTCGATTTTTTCAAATTTTTTATAAATTTCTAAATTTGTAGCATGATAAAAAATATTATCGGAAACAGTTCCTATCATTTTATTTTTATCAATAGCTTCATCCCATATTTCATGTACTGAAAAATTTTTATTATCTTTATTATTTATCATTTTTGGATTTAATATTTGACAACCTGTATAAATTAATTTGTTATCTTCCTGTCGTTCTCTAAATAAATAAGGATCTTCTTTCATACTAAAATCTCCAACTAATTCAGGATCATAGCTATTTTTTTTATTAACCATCAATAATCCAACTAATGCTTTATGATGATCAAATTTATTATTCAGGTCTTTTAATGCGCTTAAATATTCTTCCGTCCAAACAGTATCACTATTAATTACAATAAAATTCTTATTTTGAAAAAATAGTAAAGAATTACGTATCCCTCCGCCGGTTCCTAATATCTCTTTTTCTTTAAAAATAGTCAGATCATATTTATTTTTAAATTCTTCTGAAAATTTTACTATTTGATCTGATAAATAATGAGCGTTAATAGCAAAACTTTTAATACCAAATTTTTTTAAAAAAATTATCGTATTTTCCAATAAAGTTATATTATTAATTTTTAATAAAGGTTTTGGAGTAATATTTGTTAATGGTTGCAGTCTTTTACCAAAGCCAGCAGCAAGAATAAGAGCTCTTTCAATTGACATTAATTTTTTAAATTAGAGGTTTAACATTTTTGTTTAACAAATTTCTTATCTCATCAAAAATTGGATCTTCAAGTCTTTTATTTAGTAAAGACCAGGTATAAGGAATTAAACTTAGATACTTCGGTTTTTTATCTCTTTTTGAAAGTCTAGAAAATATCCCAATAATTTTCATAGCTCGTTGAACAGATAATATTGCAAACTCTTGCCTAAATTTTTCAATACTTTCATTATTAGCAAATAATCTTTTAGCTAAATAATAATTAAATAACTTTTTCTTTAAGGAAATAGTTGTTCTAATTCTTACATCGTCAATTAAAGAGACTAAATCATATGCTTTTGATCCTATAAGAGCATCTTGAGAATCAATAATACCAACTTTATTATTAAATGACATTAAATTTGAGACATGAAAATCTCTGTGTACAAAAGTATCATTCGAAATATTTCGTTTTAAAATTTCATGAAGTAATTTTCTAATTTTAATAATGCTATTATTAGATTTTAATTTTAAAATATAAGGTAAATACCAATTAAAAAATAAATCAATTTCGTTTTTCAAACTTGAATAAGGAGAAGATTTTA
>CAIQAD010000020.1 GCA_903869725.1 uncultured Alphaproteobacteria bacterium
ATAATTTTTTTTATTTAATAATTTAATTTGTAGATACATATCATTAAATTTTTTAGAAATTTTATATGACAAATTAAATTTTCTACAAAAATCTGTACTGTGTTTTTTTTTCCCAATTAACAATATTAATAGAATTTGATAAAAATCAACTTTATAATTGTCTTTTAATAATTTTAACTTTTTTATCCTACTAAAAAAAAAAATGTTATAAATTTTTTTTAAAATATTTTGAAAATGTGGATATTTGATAATATTCAAAAAAAAATTTAAGTTAATAAGTTTTTTTAACTCAATAAATAATCGATCTGTTGAAATATTTTTTTTTAAATTAACGATATTTTTATTTATATAAAAAAGATTTTTTCTTAAATCTTTATTTACAGAATATTCTAGAGAAAACCTTATGAAACGTATAATTCTGGTATAATCCTCCTTTATCCTAATTTCAGGATTACCTATAAAAACCAATCTTTTATTTAGTAAATCGTGTTTGCCATTAAATGGATCAAATAAATTTTTGTTAATATCACAATAAATAGCATTTATTGTAAAATCTCTTCTAAATGCATCAGACATCCAATTATTTGTTTCCTCAATAATTGCATGTCTTCCATGATAGCTATATAAATCTTTTCTAAGAGAAGTTACTTCATATAAATTATTTTTATAAAAAAATTTTATTGTTTGATATTTCAAGTTAATATTAAAGATCTTAATATTATTTTTTATTAAAATTTTCTTTAACAAATCTATCTTTAAATTTGATGCTAAATCCACATCATTAGAACTTATTCCTTCAATTAATTTTCTTACATATCCACCTACAAATTGTGTAGACACTTTTTCTTTATAAGGATTTAAAATTTTTATAATCTTATAATTATTTTTTGAAAAATTTATTCTATTAATCATTCGTATAAAAAAATTAGATTAATATAAATTAATTTGTCCAATTAGATCAATTGGCTCCATAGATAATATCTTGGATAAAATTTTTTCTTTTCTTATATTTATAGAAAAAAATAATTTGTAATTAATTTCAAAACCAAATTGTTTATAATAGTCTACATCGCCAATTAATGTTACAAATTTGATACTTGCTGGTTTAATATTTTTAATGCTTTCATTAACTAAATTACGACCTATTCCTCTATCTTTGTAATTTTGATCAACAATCAAAGGCCCTAACATTAAACCTTTGTTTGAATTAATATTACAATTAAAATACCTAACACTTCCTATAATTTTTTTATTTTTTAAAAAAATTTTAGAATATTTTATGTCGTGAACTAATCCTTCTCTAATTCTAAAACTTGGTCTAGCAAACCTACCTGGTCCCAGAACATCTTCCTCTAACGTCAGTATTTTATTTTTATCAGAAATCTTCTCAGATTTAATTACATTCATCATTCATATACTTATTAAATTTTGGCTGGGGCTCAAGGATTCGAACCTTGGATGGCGGGACCAAAACCCGCTGCCTTACCGCTTGGCTAAGCCCCAATTAATAAGAATAAATTTACAATATCTTTGTTTTCTTTATCCAATAAGTTTTATAGCGTTTTTTTAGAATAAAAATAGCTGAAGTTAAATGCTTATCATTATTAAAAAAAACAAAACAAGCCGATCCACTTCCAGTCATAGAAGCGTAAGCGCAGCCTTTTAACTGCTTTAAAAAACTCAGTAATTCAAGTGTTTTTTTATTACTTTTAAAAGCAGCGGACTCTAAATCATTACCTTCGAAATTTAAAAATTTATAAAATTTATAACTATTTGAAATATTTTTTTTTAAAAAAATTAAATTGTTTCTTTTTTTAGAGTAAACATGATTTAAATTATAAATTGTTTTTGTTGAATTTTTGTAATTTGGATAAATTAATAAAATATTTGATTTAATTTTCTTATTTATTTCAATTAATTTATTACTTTTAAAGTATTTTAATTTTGTATTAATACACGGATATACGTCGGCACCTATTTTATTAGAAATATGTTTTATTTTTTTTTTATTTAAATTAAATTTATAAAAACTATTTATAAAATTTAAAACTGCCGCAGCGTTACTGGATGCTCCACCCATTCCAGATCCTTGCGGTATATTTTTAATAACTTCTATTTTTAAAT
>CAIQAD010000021.1 GCA_903869725.1 uncultured Alphaproteobacteria bacterium
CGGATTTAGTTTAATGTTATTTTCTTTTTGTTTTACAATTACCGATTGGTCAGAACTAATCTAGTTCAAGTCTTTTTAAGATAGATTTATTTAGTTTTTTTTATTATCGATTAATTTTTTTCTGAAATTGGATTTATTTATTCTATAAAAGTTAAGACTCGAGTTTTATATGGTAGCGTAGTTGAATATAATGACATAATTTTTAAGGATGGATTGATTTCCTGGACTTTAATTTATCCATGCTATTTTCAAAATGATAAATTTTTTAGTAAAAAAATAATTAAAGATTTTAAATTCTACAAGCAGCATGATGTTAGAGCAAAGCTTTTTTTAGATAGTATTCCAAAAAAATTTAATCCTGTTTTTGTTCATATAAGAACTTCTCGTATTTTTAATGAATATAAAAAATTTAAAATTTTTGGATATTTAGGTGTCCACTTGCCAATCAATTATTATAAATCATGCATTAAATGGTTTCTGAAGAATATTTCTAATCCATATTTTATTTTTATCTCTGACAACGTTCCTTACATTAAAAATAAATTTTCTTATTTAGAAAATAAAATATTTTCTACAAATAGTATCTTTGTAGACTTGATGATAATTTCAAAATGTAGTTATGGTGTCATGTCTAACAGTTCTGTTTCTTGGTGGGGAGGATATTTAAATAAAAAAAAGAAAAAATTTTTTGCTCCTAAATATTGGCTTGGTTGGAAAAGAAAAATAACTTTACAGCATAACGGCGCACCTAAATATGCAACATTGATTGATCCAAATATATTTAAAAATAAATATAAGAATAATTCAATTTATTAGGGCGTGCAATCAATCAAAATTTATATTATTGAATAATGAATTTTTTTGATTAATGATTCCAATCATTTTTTTATAAAAAATTCTTATTTTTTTTATTAATAATAATAATCATTGTGCAACTTATGCCGTCGTCAAAAATAATTTTTTTACATTTATTTACTTTTTTAAAAATTAACTCCCATTTACTATTTGATGAATAATCTTTTGCAGAGTGCGGGGATTCACTTTTAAATGGAATGTACCAATTAATATTATCAAGAATTAAAATACTTTTTTTTTTTAATTTAGAAAGTGCGTTGTAGCAACAAACGTCCCTATCAATTCCATCAATTAAACAAAAATCAAAATAGTTATTCTTAAGTCTTTTAATTAATGATGGATAATTTTTATTAAATATTATTTTAACATTTTTATTTTTTAATTTAGAAATTTTTTTGTAAAATAAATAATTATTTTCATAAGATACTAGTTCTTTGCACAATTTTGAAAAAAAAAAAGTTGAATTTCCAGAGCCAAATTCAAGGCCTATGTAATTACTTTTTATTTTTGATCTTAAATATTTTATAGCTGATAATGGCAGCCAAGGAAGACCAGGTATAAATATATTGTAAATAATTCTATAGATTCTTCTGATAATATATTTTAATGACCAATGTTGATGGCTATAATTTAGAAATAACTTAATTCTATATTTAAATAAA
>CAIQAD010000022.1 GCA_903869725.1 uncultured Alphaproteobacteria bacterium
AATAAAAAAATTTATATTAATAAAAAACTATTTCTAATTTATGAAAATAAATCAAAACAAATCTAATGTTTACTAAATAATTGTATAAAAAATTCTATATAAAAAACTTTGGATGTCAGATGAATGAGTATGACTCTGACAAAATTTCTGATTTAATGAATACTATTAATTTTATTAAAACCGAGGATGTATCTGATGCGGAATGTATCATATTTAATACTTGTCATATAAGAGAAAAAGCAACTGAAAAAGTATATTCAGATATTGGTAAAATTAAAAAAATTAATAGAAACAAAGAAAAACCAATATTCGTATTAGCTGGTTGCGTTGCTCAAGCCGAAGGAGAAGAAATATTTAAAAGAACCAAATATGTAGATATTGTAGTTGGTCCACAATCCTATCATCGTTTACCGGCACAGATTACTAACTTTATTAATAAAAGAGAAAATTTTATTGATACTAATTTTAAATTAATAGAAAAATTTGACACGTTAGATCATTTGCAAATTTCTAGAAAACCAAAAATTTCAGAATTGATAACAATACAAGAAGGCTGTGATAAATTTTGTTCCTTCTGTGTTGTTCCTTATACAAGAGGACCAGAATTTTCTAGATCTATTCATAGTATATTAAATGAAATAAAAAAAATTGCTGATGAAGGAACCAAAGAGGTATTTTTGCTTGGGCAAAATGTAAGTGCTTATAAATATATTGATGGAAATAAAACATATAATTTGCCTTCTTTAATAAACGAAATTGCAAAATTTGATCAAATAAAAAGAATTCGTTTTACCACATCTCACCCGAATGACATGGATGAAGAATTAATAGATGCTTTTAGAGTTCATAAAAAATTAATGCCACAGTTGCACCTGCCTATTCAGTCTGGATCTAATAAAATATTAAAATTAATGAATCGAAAACATACTAAAGAATATTATTTAGAATTGATTACAAAATTTCGAAAAGCAAATCCGGCCATTGAGTTTTCTAGTGATTTCATCATAGGTTACCCAGGCGAAGAGCAAGAAGATTTTAATGAAACATTAGAAATTATCAAAGAAGTTAACTTCGTAAATTCTTATTCTTTTATTTATAGTCAAAGACCAGGAACGCCAGCAGTTAATAAAAATCAGATACTATTAGAAATATGCAAAAGTAGACTAATGGAGTTGCAAAATTTATTATTTAATAATCAATTAAAAAAAAATGAATTATTAGTTGGCAAAACAACAGAAATATTAGTTGAAAATAAAACAAGTCAACCAGGGCAATTTTTTGGAAGAAATCAGCATATGTTTCCAGCATTTTTCAATAGCAACCATAATAAAACAGGCGAATTATTAAATATTAAGATTGTTTCATGTAATAGAAATAATTTATTTGGAGTTCTAGAAAAACAAGGTACTTTTGCTTAATGAATTTATCTAGAATAGCTAGTGAACAAATTGAAATTATCGAAAAAAATTCAAATTTTATAAGTTTTTACATTAAGAACAATTTTGTATTAAGCAAAATTATAGGTGAGTTTGATTCGCATCTTAAAGAAATAGAAAGTTTAACTCTGACCTCAATTAATTTGAGAGGAAACTTAATGATAGTAAGAGGAGATCCTAATAAAAGGCAATTAGTTGTTACAATTTTAGATAATCTTATAGCAAAATATTTGAATACTAATAATATTGAAAAAGAAGATATCAAAATAATATTTGATGCTAGTAAAATGAAAAACGCTGAAAATAATTTAGTCTCTATTTATAATAATAATGATGCAATAAAAACCTTAAAAAAAACAATTATTCCAAGATCAGAAAAACAGAAAATTTACGTTGAAGCTTTAAGAGCGCACAAAGTTGTTATGGCTTTAGGTCCGGCAGGAACAGGAAAAACTTTTTTGGCTGTTGCTGTTGCTGTTGCTTTACTATTAGAAGAAAAAGTAAAAAAAATTATATTATCAAGACCCGCTGTAGAAGCTGGTGAAAATTTAGGTTTTTTACCAGGAGATATGAAAGATAAAGTAGATCCTTATTTAATACCTCTCTATGATTCTTTGTATGAACTTTTAGGTTATGATAAAATTCAAAGAAAAATAGAAGAGGGTATTATTGAAATAGCACCTTTAGCGTTTATGCGAGGTAGAACATTAAAAGATTCATTTGTAATTTTAGATGAAGCGCAAAATGCAACATTTACTCAAGTTAAAATGTTTTTAACAAGACTTGGGACAAATTCTACGATGGTTATTAATGGTGATCCTTCACAAGTAGATCTTGGCAAATCGAAAGAGTCAGGACTTTATGAAAGCACTAAGATTTTAAGGAAAATTGATGAAATTAAGATCATAAATTTTGATCACAATGATGTAATGAGACATCCTCTAGTTTCAAAAATCGTTAAGGCCTATGATGATTACAAAAAGCCTGATGGTAAAAGTTAATATTGTAGTCGAAGAAAAGCAGTGGAAAAAAAACAATAAAAAAATAGAATTTTTTTTAAAAAAAATAACAAAAAAAATTGTATATCAATTATTTCCAAATTCTAACAGTGCATTAGAAATTTCAATTTTACTTACCCATACAAAAGGAATGAGAAACTTAAATTATAAATTTAGAAAAATTAATAAAGATACCGATGTTTTGTCTTTTCCTGCTCAAGAAAAAAAATTTTTTAAAAACAATAAGAAAATTAAAGAAAATATATATCTTGGGGATGTAGCCTTAAGTTTTGGTCGCATAAATCATGAAATTAAAAATAGTATTTTAGATTTTAATAATTATTTAAAAAAAATGATTATTCATGCAGTTTTGCATCTCGTAGGATATGAACATGACAATGATAAAAACTATAAAAAAATGAATGCCTTAGAAAATAAGATTATTAAAAATTTAAAGTAATGACTGTAAAAAAAATTTTATCTGCGCACACGCTAGTTTTTTTTTTAGGATGCTTGAGTAGTTTTTCATTACCTCCATATAACCTTATATTTATTAATTTTTTTAGTTATTCTTTATTTTTATGAAAAAGTAGCCAAAATCAACATGATGGTAAAATTGAGAT
>CAIQAD010000023.1 GCA_903869725.1 uncultured Alphaproteobacteria bacterium
AGGCACCGAGTCAACAGCCGGATATGAAGGGTCCCGGGCTGACGTTAGCCCGCCTTCCCAAAATGGCCGAAAAGCCAATAGAAATACAGCACGTTCTGTTTTTTTTCTTGTTTTTTGTTTTTAAATAATAATTATTTATAAATTTTGTAATTAATTTTAAAAAAATCAGCTGCAATTTTAATCAAAAAAAGGCACAAAAATCTTAATAAGAGAGGTATTTACAATACGGTTATATTAAGAAAACGCTAAACCCTTTATTTATATAATTTATCCTCAAAATCCTGTTGAAACTTAAGAATTCATTACCACATATAAGCTATGGACTTAAACAAGCTAACAGAACGATCAAAAGAGATACTTAATTCTGCGCAGGTATTGGCGATGACACAAAATCATCAGCTATTGCAGCCTGTGCATTTATTAAGTGCTATTGTTGATGATGACAATACAGGCTCATCGTTACTCGTGCCTGCAGGACTTGATCTGCAAGTTATAAAATCTGTTTTAGAAAAAGAATTAAAAAAAATACCATCCGTTACAGGCGGCAATGATCAAATTAGCGCTTCAAAAGAATTTGTTCTAACAATTGAAGAGGCTAAAAAAATTTCAAAACAAAAAGGCGATGAATATGTACCAGTTGAAAATATATTGGAGGCCATTTTTATAGCAGATAAACAGCTTTTAAAATTATTACAAACTAATGGATTTAATTTAAGTAAATTTAAGTCTGTTCTAGAGATCGTTAGAAAAGGTCAAAAAGTAACTAATGCAACTGATGATGCTAATTATGAATCGTTAAAAAAATATACCATCGATATTACTGAAAAAGCAAGAACTGGAAAATTAGATCCAGTAATTGGACGAGATGAAGAAATAAGACGCGCTATTCAAGTGCTATCCCGCAGAACTAAAAATAATCCTGTATTAATTGGCGAGCCTGGAGTTGGTAAGACTGCAATTGTTGAAGGACTTGCACTTAGAATAGTTAATGATGACGTGCCTGAGAGTTTACGCGGTAAAAAGTTACTCGCATTAGATTTAGGATTGTTAATTGCCGGTGCAAAATTTAGAGGCGAATTTGAAGAACGATTAAAAGCTGTGCTTAAAGAAATTACAGCCCAACAAGGTGAAGTGATCGTGTTTATTGATGAGTTGCACACCTTAGTTGGTGCAGGTGCTAGCGATGGAAGTATGGATGCATCCAATATGTTAAAGCCTGCACTTGCGCGCGGGGAGTTACATTGTATTGGAGCGACCACACTTGCTGAGTATAGAAAATATGTAGAAAAAGATGCGGCATTAACAAGAAGATTTCAACCGGTATTTGTTACGCAGCCTACCGTTGAAGATACTATTTCAATATTACGAGGCCTTAAAGAAAAATACGAAATGCATCACGGAGTTCACATTTCAGATAATGCTTTAGTATCAGCCGCAGTATTATCCAATCGATATATTACAGATCGATTTTTACCAGATAAAGCAATCGATTTGATGGACGAAGCTTCAAGTAAGCTGCGAATGGAAATAGATTCAAAACCTGAAAACATTGATGAATTAGATAGAAAAGCAATTCAGTTTAAAATTGAAAGAGAAGCTTTAAAAAAAGAAGATGATGCCCTTTCAAAAATAAGACTTAAAGAATTAGATGAAAAGATTGCTGAATTAGATAAAAAATCTGAAGCGTTAACAGCTGTTTGGTCTAAAGAAAAAAATCAAATTCAAGCAGTTCAGAAAATTAAAGAAGAAATTGAACGTAATAAAGTGCTTTTAAATAGTTATCAGAAAAAAGGTGATCTTACTAAAGCAAGTGAGATTATGTACGGAAAACTACCTGTGTTAGAGAAGAAATTAAAAGAACAAGATAAAGCATTAGTTGGTCAGTATAAAACAGTTAATAAAGAAGTTGGTGAAAATGAAATAGCAGCTGTTGTTTCAAAATGGACTGGAATTCAAATCGATAAATTATTAGAGGGTGAAAAACAAAAAGTAATCCATATGGAAAAAGTTATTGCAACTAAAGTTATTGGTCAAAAAGAAGCCATCACTTCGGTGAGTAATGCAGTACGACGATCAAAAGCTGGTATTCAAGATCCTAATAGACCACTTGGTTCATTTTTATTCTTAGGGCCAACTGGCGTTGGTAAAACTGAACTAAGTAAAGCAGTTGCAGCATTTTTATTCGATGATCCAAATGCGATGATTAGAATTGATATGAGTGAATATATGGAGAAACATTCTGTCAGTAGATTAATTGGAGCTCCTCCAGGCTATGTGGGTTATGATCAAGGTGGCGCGTTAACTGAGGCGGTGAGACGCAGACCTTATCAAGTAATTTTATTTGACGAAGTTGAAAAAGCGCATCCTGATGTATTTAATATATTTCTGCAAATCTTAGACGATGGTCGATTAACCGATGGTCAAGGTCGAGTAGTTGATTTTAAAAACACTATTATCATTTTAACATCAAACTTAGGCTCAGAATTTATTCAATTAAATAAGAGCGGAAAATTAGATGAAATAACAAAATCTAAAGTAATGGATGTTGTTAAAAAATCTTTCAGACCAGAGTTTGTGAACAGATTAGATGACATTATTATTTTCGATAGACTTCAAAAAGAAGAAATTAAAGAGATTGTTAAAATTCAAATTAATAATTTGAAAAATATCCTAAAAGATAAAAACTTAACCTTTAACGTAACTGACAATGCCATAGAATGGTTAGCGCATAAAGGATTTGATCAAGAATATGGCGCTCGGCCTTTAAAAAGAGCAATTCAAAGATATATTCAAAACCCAATTGCTAATTTACTTTTAGAAATCAAAGATAAAAAATTAGATCAAATTAAAGTCGATGTAGACGGCGATCAATTAGTGCTTAATAATAAGGTTTACGCTATCAATTAAACAATTGTTTTTCACACATAAGTTAATTCAGTAAGCATTTACAACAAGTTAAAGTTTATGCCACACAACACAAAGTTACGCTCTATTATAAAAGCAGTAAGTTATAGGATTGTTATTATTATTTTAGATTTTACGTTAATTTATCTTTTAACAAAAAAAACATCTTTAGCTCTAGGATTTTTAATCGTTAGCAATTTATATAGTACGTTTATTTATTTTATTTACGAACGTGCATGGAATAAAATAAAATGGGGTAGCAAATCATAATTTGTAAAAATTTAATTAACTAAAAATCCATCCCTACGTTAAACGATACATAATCGTGTTTTTTTTTCTGTTCTTCAAATTCTTTAGTTTGAATAACTTGCATCAATACAAGTTTTAGATTTCTATTATTATTCATGGGCACAAGAGAGCTAACTCCAACAACAAGCTTGCCAACCGCAGGATTTTTATGCACGTGACTATCATTGCTAAACATGTTGCCATCTAATGAAAAATCATATGCAACACCGGTAAGCTCGGCGATAGCAAAGGCGTGTGCACCTTGTGGAATTTGTTTAATTAAATCTCCTTTGTCTGTACATATCTCTGATTTTGAATTAGTAGGTGCTGAATTATCGCAGCCTGGGTAATTTCCATCACTTCCAAAGTCATTTGGAATATTTAATCCGTATCTACCCTCAATGCCAATGTGCGCAGCAGTTAGAATATTTCCCACATTAAATCCGTAATACTTAATCAAGTCTTTTGACATGCCAGGGGTATAAGAATTTTGTTCAAGATCTGTTTTGATTTTTCTTTCATACGCATACATTAAAGCAGGTTCGGTAGTTAACTGATGATCCCAACCATATGAATGGAATGTTCCTAATGCTGTATGCCAATAATTTTGTGTCTGTTTTGCAAGTGAAGCGGGCCCTATCACACCTAGCGTTAATTCTTTAGTATCTAAAACTTGAGTACTGCTTGCATGATCAATTTTACGTTCATTCACACCAACCGCTAGTTCGACAATTCCAGCGTAAGGTCTATCATTTGTAATAAGGGTTGATGTTTTAACATCAGTTGGGGTGTACATTCGCTGCTGTAAATTAAAGTACATGTTTTTTGAAATTCCGTTTTGCTCTTTAAGAATGTCATTATCTAAAAAGGTTAAAAGCTTTGTATTGAACTGTGTAATAGTTGGTAAACACTGCACACTGGTATCCCCTTTAAGATCATGGGTTACACCAGATAAACTAATTCCACTTGTATAATTGTTATCTGTGCCGTTAAAATAATCGTTCTCAACTCTTAAATTGTAACTTTTAAATTGCAGCTGATCGTCTGTTGAACAATCTGCAAAAGCAAAGGTATTGTTTAGAAATAAGGAAATAATTAACACTAATAATCGACGCATTTAAAAATAAGTAACACAGTTGATCTGCGATACAAAACATTATGAAATTATTAATTAAAAATTTTAATTCTTATATTAAAGATAGTATTTATACGTTTTTAATTAAACAGGATCGACGTGCGTCATTACGTTAAGAACAGGCAGCTCTTTGATTATTTTATTTCGAGCATTGACTACTATGTCGTGCCCTTCTTTAACGGTTAAATGAGCATCAACTTCAATGTGCACATCCACTAAAATCATATCCCCCATCTTACGAGTTTTAAGATCGTGAAAACCTCTAACGCCATTTGTTGCTTTAATAATTTCTGCTATTTTTTTAATTTCTTCTTGTGTTGCTGATTTATCCATTAAATCCTGTAAGGCTCTCCAACTAAATTTCCACCCTGCTTTCGCAATCATCAAGCCGACAATTAATGCGCCAATTGAATCTAATATTGGATAACCTGCTAATGCTCCAATAATTCCAACTGCTACAACAAAAGAAGATGCGGCGTCAGAGCGTGCATGCCATGCATTGGTTATCAATAATGAAGAGCGAACTTGTTCTGCTAGTCTTAACATATATCTAAATAATAATTCTTTAACTGCTAAAGCCGTAAGCGCAACATACAGTGCAATCATTTGAATTTGATTGATTGAGGTTGGATAAATAATTTTCTCTCCTGCCTTAAAGAGCATGCCGGCTGCAACTAATAATAAAGAAGTTCCTAAAAATAATGAAGCTGCTGTTTCATAGCGATGGTGGCCGTAATGATGATCTTCGTCCGCATCTTTCGTACTATGATGATTTGCAAAAAATACTACAAAATCTGCAACAAGATCAGTTAACGCATGAATACCATCAGCGATCAATCCTTGTGAGCTAGAAATAATACCTGCAAATATTTGTGAAATGGTTAATGCAATATTAACAATTGCACTAACAATTGTTGTTTTTTTTGTAGCCTGTTGTTTATCAGATGTTGCAAGCTCGTGCTGTTCTGCAATTTTATTCATTATGCTGTTTATTGTTTTATTGAAATTCCCTTCAACCACTCCGATTGTTTATATTTATAAAATTCTTTCTTCCAAATGGGTGCTCTCACTTTAATTTTTTCAATTAAATATCTTGATAAATTATAAGCTTGATGTCGATGTTTGCAAGAAACTGCAATTATAATTGATGGTTTGCCAAGTGCGACATAGCCTTTTGCATGCTCAATAAACACTTTTGCTTTTTTTAATTTAAATTTTTTAATTGCTTCGTCATAGATTTCTTTAAACGTTTTAACGACTAATCTGTCATGCGCATCATAACTAACGCCTGTTACATGCTTATCATTGTTACTATTTCTAATATTACCAACAAAAAAAATACTAGCGCCAGCATGTAAATTTTTGATAAACTTTTCAGCTCTTGCTAAATTAATTTTTCTTTTACTTTTCTTTGTATCAATAACAGCTGCGTGCAACATTCTAACCTCCGCCTATGGGTGGAATAATGGTAATTATCTTATCATTATTCAAAAGATAATTGTCATTAACTATTTCATCATGCTGCGAGCAAAAAGCTGATGCTTTAACAAGACTAATATAAGCTTTGTTAGCGAGGTGTTTGTGTTTTATAATTTCAATTAATTTATTTCTGATATCTTTAACTTTTACTTTTTTATCAAAATTAATTTGCAAAGCCTGTTTATGAAAAATATCTCTACAATTACCGTGCATTACAATTTTAATTTTCATAATTTTAGTAAACTTAATTGCAGTATTTAAAAAAGATCTTTTAAAAATTCTGGAAGACCGTGCGGATTAATCCAAGTGCCTGATTTTCCACCTTGTTTAATAAGTAAACGAATGCCATCAATTGTAAGATCAGGATTTACAATTTTAGAAAGATCGTAAATTGTAGTTAGTGCCGCATTAACGCCCATAATTGCTTCCATCTCAACCCCAGTTTTAGCAAATGCCGCAACTACACAAAATACTTCTAACGAATAATCATTTTCGTTTTGAATAATTTTAGTTGAACTATAATCAACCGTTAATGGATGGCAAAGAGGTACTATTTCACTGGTTTTTTTAACTCCAAGCAGCGCTGCAACTTCTGCTAAAGCTATTGGATCGCCTTTTGGCATTTGTTTGTTTTGAATTAATTTAAAAGTCTTTTGGCCTACATAAATTTTGCCCATAGCTAATGCTTTGCGGTGAGTATTTTGTTTATTTGACACATCCACCATATGAAAGTTGTTGTCAGCAAAAATTGCTTTTGCCCAATCTTTTAAGGTTGTCGAATTTACGACTTTAAGATTTGTCATTATCCTCCTATTGACGCTAAGTGTGGCGTTAAACCAGTATTACCTAATTCTAAATAATGTGACTCTTTTTTAAAGTTTAATTGTGCATTGATCAGATCTTTCAATTTTGGAATTTGCTCATCGTGTTGCAGTAAAGCACGCAGCGATATTCCAGTATTTCCAAATAAGCATAATCTTAAATCGCCTTGCGCTGTAATTCTTAAACGATTGCAAGTTTTGCAAAAATCTTTGGAGTAGGGAGCAATAATCCCAAACCGGCCTTTAAAATCTTTATGAATATAATTTTTAGATGGACCTGAATCAAAGCCTGCTGTTTGATGAATCCATTCGTGTTTTAATAAATAATCTCTAAATACATTAGCGGACACATGATATTTTTTAAAGTACTCTAAATTATCTCCTGTTTGCATTAATTCTATAAAACGAAAATCGATTGTGTTAGATTGTACAAATTGCATCCAGTTATCAAAATCTTGTTCACTATCATTTACACCTTTAAGTAAAACGGCATTAATTTTAATATTTTTAAAATTTAGCTCTTGCAGAATTTTAATACCCGCTAAAATATCGTTTAATTTATCCATGCCAGTAATAAATTTAAATTTTTCTCTATCTAAACTATCAATGCTAACATTAATGCCGTTTACTTTGGCATCAACAACAGACTTTGCAATATTTTTTAAATTGTAACCATTTGTTGTAAAGACAACTTTATTAATTCCAGGTAAAGATTTTAAATTTTCAATAATCTCAATAAAATCTTTTCTAACAGTTGGCTCACCGCCCGTTAATCTAATTTTACACACCCCCAATTCTGATAAAGCCTTACCAATTCTTTTTATTTCTTCTAACGTAAGAAATGTTTTTTTATTCTCAGGTTTTTGATAACCATTGGGTAAACAATATCCGCATTTAAAATTACACACATCTGTAATTGAAATTCTAAAATAAGGAAAACTTCTGCCAAAATTATCTTTTAAATGAGCCATTAATTTTTCAATTTCTATCTATAACCTTAATAGTGTCAAAATATTTTTATTCCCAAATTTATCGCAACCAACAAAACTAAAATCGCAGTCACTAACGCGAGTATATTAGGTTTTAATATTTTAATATGTAAAAAGTTTCCAATTTTTCCTCCAACAAACACCGCTAAAAACAAATATAAATAAGGCTGTAAGTCTGAAATGCTATTAAACTTTTGAATTTGACCAAAAAATCCAGCAACCGAGTTAATGAGAATAAATATCGATGCTGCAACCGCAATCTGTCTCGCTTCTGCTGCTTTTAAATTAAATAAAATTGGCGACAATATAATACCCCCTCCAAAGCCTACGATACCTGAAACAAATCCAATTAATGCTCCAATTAACATTGCAAAAAATGCTGGTATTTTTTTTACTGACTGAGTGGTTATTGAATATTGCCTTGCTTGCAACAACAACAACAGACCGCTGAGTGTTAAAGTAATAAATAATAAAATTTGAAAAAAATCTTTATTAATATTTAGCTTACCCCCCAAATAAGCGAGTGGAATTGATCCAATAAAATAAGGAATTAAAAATTTTATTTTTATATTTCCAGCTTTTATATAATTGTAACAATTTCCAGAAACGACAATTATGTTGCAAATAAGCGCAACGATTGGAATAAAAAAATAAGGAGTATTAAAAAAAGTTAATAACGCTAAATATGAAGTCCCGCCCCCAAAACCAACGCTTGAATAAATAACTGCAATTATAAAAAAAACTAACGATAGCATATTTTTAATCTATATGTTTTAATATGATAATTTTATGAAAACAGATAGTACAAAAAAATTTATACCCGTTAACATTGCGGTCTTAACGGTCTCTGACACACGCACAGAAGTTAACGATACATCTGGTAAAATCTTAGTCGATAAAATTAAAGAATTAGGTCACGCGGTTGTAAGTAAAAAAATTTTAAAAGATGATAAGCAACAAATTAAAAAAACTATTCTTGCTTGGTGTGATGAAGCGATTGATATTATTATTAGTACGGGCGGTACTGGCTTAACAGGACGCGATATAACAATTGAAGCATTAGATGAAATTAAAGATAAAGATATTCCAGGCTTTGGTGAAATATTTAGAATGTTAAGTTATAAAACAATTGGTACTTCTACCATTCAATCACGAGCGCAAGGGATTATCTGCAAAGGCAAGTATATATTTGCTCTACCAGGCTCATCAGGCGCAGTAACTGATGCCTGGGAGGGAATATTAAAATTTCAGCTAGACTCTCGTTTTCAACCTTGTAACTTCATCAATATTATTCCTCGTTTAAAAGAAAAATAATTTATTAATTTTTTTTTAATAAAGAGAGATTTTGATCTGCAATAGAGATAACGCGTGGCCCTGCTATGAGTTTAATTTCAGCGCCAGCAGCGACGTAGCCTGATTTATTTACTCTTAAATACCATCCAGAAAATCCAGATTGGATCATAGCTTTAGCAGCACCTTTATAGTTTAATTTTGCAACAAATTTAAAACAAGGCTCGCGCAATTGAGTAACTGTGCATTCTAATTGATCAATCATAAGAGTATCTCCAACGTAGACTTCTTTTTCTAATAATCCTTCAATGGTGAAGTTTTCACCCATTGAACCGGGTGGCAGATGCACATGTTTGTTATTAGCTTTAGTCAGTAAATCATTCCAGAATGGGTAATGTTCAACTGGATAAACATAGATTGCTTTATTTTCTCCCCCATGAACTCTTAAATCTGCTTGCTGATCACCTTTAAGTCCGAGCTTAGTCACTTCAATACTCACAGGATCATATAAAGTGCTAATGGCTTGTTTTCTAATTGCTGAAAAAACTTTAGATTTTTCTAGATCATTGCGTGTAAACAATTCGACAATTTTTCCAACAGAAATTGAAAGTAAACGTGCCGGTTTTTGCTCGCTCATCTGCTAGTTAAAACGTGTTTGGATGATCTGAAAGAAAACAATCAATCGTATCGCCTTTTTTAAAATTTTCTTTTCCAGCTTGGAAAACAGCCCAAATATTAGAAGCTGTAAATGGTTTTATTCTAAAAGATTCTTGCCCCTTTAAAGCAACAAGCTGAAGCGTGCCTGAATTAGAAGTATTTAATTGTGCTTTAACAAAATGCGTCATACTTTTTCTCTTTGTATAGGTATTTTGCAAAACTGCTTTTATTGGTTTTTCAGGTTTGACCCCTAAAATATTTAACAGATATGGATTTACAAAAAATCTAAAACAAGCAGCTGTTGAAATTGGATTGCCGGGCAGTCCAAACAGCGCTTTATTTTTGCCTTTAATCTTTGCAAATAACACTGGTTTTCCAGGTTTAATTTCAACGCCTTTAAAATAGTTAGACAGTTTAAAAGTTTTAATAACACTTGGAATAAAATCAAATTTGCCAGCTGAAATAGCACCCGATGTGATAATCAGATCTATTTTAGATCTTAACATTTTTTTTATGTTATTTTTAAAAAGCGCTGAGTGATTATCTCTTAAAATTCCACCATTTATAAAATTGAACAAAAAATTATTATTTAAGGATTGTATATATGGGCCATTTGAATTTCTAACTTTCCATGCTGGAATGTTTTCGCTATTTGAAATTTCATTGCCAGTTGAGAAAAATAATATGTTTGGCTTCCTTTTAACTTTAATGTTTTTTATCCCTAAGGTTTTTAAAGCTAAAATGTGATTGGAGTGAAGTATTGTGCCCTTTTTGATAATTAAATCATTCTTCTTATAATCGGATCCTAAAAATCTAACGTGATTATGTTTGCCAACTTTCTTATCAACAACGATGTATTTAGCATTGTGTTTAGTTGGATAAAATACAATTTGTTCAATTGGAATAATAGTATCAAACCCTTTTGGTACAATTCCACCCGTCATAATCTCGACTGTTTCAAATTTTTTAATCTTTTTTGTAATCGGCTTAGTTCCTGCAATCATTGAACCGATAATTTTAAATTTTTGCGGTGAATTTTTATTTAAAAACTTTGTGTCTTTTGAATTAACTGCAAAACCATCAAAGGCTGCGTTATCTGCTGCCGGATAATTATGAGTTGAGATAATATTTAAAGACAACACTCTGTTAAGCGCATCTTCACTTTTTATAATTTCATCTTCAATTGTAATTAGTGCTTGTCTTAAAATCTGTTGTGAGCGTATATAACTAATCATTTAATTTCATAATCTCGTTAGCTTTTTCTAAATCTTCTGGCGTATTGATATTAAAAAAAGGATCGTAATTTTCAAACTCTATATTAATTGTTGTAACACCTACTTTATTAGCCCAATCTTCTACTTTTCTCTCGTGTTTTTTAATTAAGTCTTCTTCTAATTGATCTAACAATTCAACTGACCATAATCCAAATATATTATGTCTTTTATCATTAGATTTAACGAAGAATAATTTACTCTGTTGGTCATTGGCATTTTTTATAAAGTTATGAAGATATTTTTTACTAAAAAACGGTGTGTCTGAAGGAAAGGTTGCAATCCATTTGTAGTTTTTTTTATTGTGTTTAATCCATTTCATAGCAGTTAATACGCCACCTAATGGCCCTAGATCTTTTTTATAATCTTCAACTTTGGTAATTTTTTTGGAATTTAAAAACTGTATGTCGTTATTTGCTACAATTAGAATTTCATTAAACTCACTTACGATTTCTGTCAGGATATAATCTATTAATATTTTCTCTCCCAATTGCACTTGGGTTTTATCTTGGCCAAATCTCTTTGATTGCCCTCCTGCTAGTACAACTCCTAAAATACTGTTATAGTCCATTGATCTAAATATAAATCATTAAAATACCAATTAAAGATATATAATGGATCTCAAAATTTTAGAAATTGCGTCGCACACCGAAAATAAAAAGACACTAATAAAACCAACTCATTCAGCCATAAATAAAAATAAAATTTGTGGCGATGAAATGAAAGTCAGTTTAGTTGTAAAAAAAGATGTGATTGAGGATATGGCCTATCAGTGTAAATCGTGTGTATATTGTCAGGCTTCCGTCAGTCTGCTTTCAAGAACCATTAAAGATAAAAAGGTCGATCAATTTAAAGCTTTTTTTAATAGCGCAGAAGAAATGTTTAAAGATAGTAAATTAAATCTAAAAAGTAATTGGAAAGAATTTAAAGAAATTTTTGATAAAAAAAATATCGCACGCAAGGAATGTTTGCTTCTTCCTTTAAGAACCGTTTTAAAAGCTTTAGAAATATAAATAATTAATGAATTCGAAATATAAAGTCACAAAATTTAGATCTGCTAAATTTCAAACGGTTAATGATCTTGTATCTATTGAAGAGCCGTTAGAAATTTCAATTAAATATAAAAATAAAACAAAATGGATCATTCAAACTTTATCGATCACTATGAGGACGCCTGGTCATGATGAAGATCTAGTCAGAGGTTTTTTGTTTAACGAACAAATCGTGCAGGATATTAAGCATATCCAATCTATAAAAAGCTTTGGCGATAAAGTTGGTAAATATAAAATTCAAAATAAAATACTTGCAACTTTAAACAATCCCCAAAATGTCAATATTGCTAAAATCAAAAGAGAATTTTTAACAAACTCGTCGTGTGGTGTGTGCGGCAAATCTTCATTAGACGCACTTGAGATCATAAAAAAAGATAAAATTTCATTAACTGAACCAAGACTATCTAAACAAGTTATAGTTAAATCTCCTGATACGTTAAGAAACAATCAGTCTGAGTTTTCTAAAACAGGTGGTATTCATGCAAGCGGCTTATTTACAAGCGCTGGTAAACTAGTTGCTATTCGAGAAGATGTTGGCAGACATAATGCCTTAGATAAATTAATCGGATATACCTTGAAGAATAAACTTCTTAAGCCAGAAAACCAATTTATTACTTGCTCTGGTAGATTAAATTTTGAACTTGTACAAAAAGTTTTGATGACTAACATTGGAATATTAATTGGTGTTGGAGCTCCGACAAGTTTAGCTATTGATTTAGCCAATAAATTTGGTTTAACGCTGATTGGTTTTGTTAAAAACAATAGTTTTAATATCTATTCCAATAATCAAAAAGTAGTTGTAAAATATTAGGACTTAATTGGGGAATTAATGTCAAAAAATATAAGCAATTTATCTGGAAGAATTGGTTTAAAAAATAACCTATTCCAAAGACTTTCTGAAAACGTTCTTAATAACTCTCCAAAAGACATTAAAGAAATAGCTCAAGAATATCATTTAGGAGTTTCAACTCTTTATGGTGCTGAAACGTTTTATGAATTTTTAAGACCTGAACATAGAAAGAAAAAGGCTTTTGTGTGCAATGGTAGTGCATGTATGTGTGCAGGAACACAAGAAAAATTAGAAGCAACGTTAAAGGCAAAATTAGGTGACGATAAAGTTGGTAAAATGTTTTGTCTTGGACATTGTTATGAGAACCACGCTTTCCATTATGATGGTGAAAATTACGCAGGTAAAGATATTGAAAAAATTGATCAAATTATAAAAGGCGAAACAATCAAACAAGAAAAGTTTCACTCAAAAAGTTACGCAACTACAAGTTTTTTAATGGATGATAAACTATTATCAATGCAACAAGCAAAAGAAGTGCTTAGCAAATTTCTTAAAACAGATAAGCAACAAATTATTAAATCTTTGTTAGACTCTAATCTTACTGGAAGAGGTGGCGCAGGTTTTCCAACTGGCATGAAATGGGATTTTTGCAGTAAAGCGCCTTCCAATAAAAAATATGTAATCTGTAATGCTGATGAAGGAGACTCTGGAGCATTTTCAGATAGATACTTATTAGAAGATCAGCCGCTTAAAGTTTTATTTGGAATGATAATTTGTGGTTACGTAATTGGAAGTGATGAAGGAGTTTTATACATTAGAGGAGAATATCCAAAATCAATTGAAGCAATTAACGGAGCTATTAACCAATTAAAAAAAGCAGGATTGTTAGGAAATAATATTTTAGGAACAAATTTTTCTTTTGATTTAAATATTTGTATTGGACAAGGCGCTTACATTTGTGGTGAAGAAACAGCTTTAATTGCATCGATTGAAGGCAGACGCGCTGAAGTAGAAGTAAGACCACCATTTCCTGTAACAGAAGGATTATATAAAAAACCAACTGTTGTGAACAACGTTGAAACGTTAGCTGCAGCTACTGGAATATTGATTAATGGCGCTGATAAATTTGCAGCGATTGGAAATAAAAAATCTGCAGGAACAAAATTAGTTTGTCTTGATAGTTTTTTTAACAATCCTGGCGTTTACGAAATTGATATGGGCACACCAATGAAGAAAATATTTAATGAAATTGGTGGAGGATATAAAGAGCCAGTTAAAGCCTTTCAAATTGGAGGTCCTTTGGGTGGTGTTGTTCCGTTAAGTGAGATTGATAATTTAAATTTAGACTTTCAAGAATTTAGTGCAAAAGGATTTATGCTAGGTCATGCAAGCGTTGTAAGTATTCCAAAAGACTTTCCAATGACTGAATATATTCATCATTTGTTTGAATTTTCTGCTGAAGAATCATGCGGAAAATGTTTTCCAGGAAGACTTGGTTCTTACAGAGGTAAGGAGATGTTTGATCAAGTTAAGAAAAAAACTGCTAAAATCCCTCTTAAGTTGTTAAACGATCTGTTGGTAACTATGCAAAAAGGTTGTCTTTGCGCCCTTTGTGGAGCAATTCCAACCCCTATCATGAATATCCTAAAATACTTCTCTAACGAGATGAAAAATGATATTTCTGCTTAAATAGATGAGCTCAGAAAAAAGAAAAATTGCCTATATCGATGGAAAACCATACGAAATTGGTTCGCATCACACTTCTATTTTAAAATTTATTAAAGGTTATTTAGGTGAAGATAAAGTTCCAACATTATGCGACGATCCAAACCTAGCACCCTACGGCGCTTGTAGAATTTGTTCAGTTGAAGTTGCGTTAGTAAAAGACGGTCCAACTAAAATTGTTGCGTCATGCCACACACCAGTTGCTGAAAATCAACATATCTTTACTAACAATGAAACTTTACATGGTCTTAGAAAAAATATTGTTGAACTAGTTTTAACAGACCATCCTATGACTTGCGGAACTTGCGAGGTGAATAATAATTGCGAACTTCAAAAAGTTGCAATTGATTTAGGAATTTCAGATCACAGATATAACAATCCAAAACAACATAAAGGCATTCCAAAAGATACTTCTCATGCTTACATGAGAATGAATTTAGATAACTGTATTAATTGTGGACGTTGCGTTAGAGCGTGCGATGAAATCCAAGGATCATTTGTTTTAACAATGAGCGGTCGTGGTTTTGAATCAAGAATTACTACCGACAATAACATGTTATTTGGCGACTCTTCTTGTGTATCTTGCGGAGCATGCGCTCACACATGTCCAACAGATGCTATTTCAGATATATTTAAATCAAAATCTGCAGACGTAGATAAAAAAGTTAGAACAACTTGTTCGTACTGCGGTGTTGGATGTAATCTTGAAGCTTCAATTAAAAATAATAAAGTGGTTTCAATTGATACTCCTAAGCATACAGAAGTTAACGCAGGTCACACTTGTATTAAAGGAAGATATGCATTTGGTTTTTATGATCACCCAGACAGATTAAAAAGTCCATTAATTAAAAGAAATGGAAAATTTGAAAAAGCAACTTGGGATGAAGCTTATGATTTAATCAAAAGCGAATTTAATAGAATTATAAAAAATAGCGGTCCAGATGCAATAGCTGGAATTTCTTCTGCGCGCTGTACCAATGAAGAAAATTATTTATTTCAAAAAATGATTAGAGCAGTCGTTGGAACAAACAGCGTAGATTGTTGTGCTAGAATTTGTCACTCACCTACAGCATGGGGAATGCAACAAACGTTTGGTACTGGAGCTGCGACAAACTCTACCGAAGACATTTATCATGCAGATTTATTCTTAGTTATTGGAGCAAATCCAACTAACGCTCATCCAGTAACTGGAGCTAAAATTAAACAACAAGTAATGAAAGGTAAAAAACTAATCGTTTTAGATCCTATTACTACTGAACTTGCTAAACTTGCAGATTATCACATCAAACTTCGACCAGGAACTAATGTCGCAGTTTTAAATATGATGCATTACTTTATTCTTGAAGCAAATTTACAAAAAGTTGACTTCATTAGAGACCGAACAGAAGGTTATGAAAATTTTGTAAAAGAAATTAAAAGACAAGACGTTGACGCTTTAGCAAAAGTTGCAGGCGTTGATAAAGAATTAGTTAAAAAAGCAGCGATCGCTTATGCGACTGCAAAAAATGCAATGGAGTTTCACGGTCTTGGAGTAACTGAGCATGAACAAGGTTCAAAAACAGTTATGTTAATTGCTGACCTTGCAATGATAACAGGAAATATTGGAAGACCAGGCGTTGGTATTAATCCTTTACGAGGACAAAACAACGTCCAAGGAGCAGCAGATATGGGATGTCAGCCACACCAAGGAGCTGGCTATTTCAGTGTTGCTGATCCAAAAATTCAAGAATACTACACTGGCAAGTATGGTGTTACGCACCCAACTAAACCAGGTTTAAAAATTCCTCAAATGTTTGAAGCGGCAATCGATAAAGAATTAAAAGCACTTTGGATTATTGGAGAAGATATTGTTCAAACTGATCCTGATAGTTCACACGTTATCAAAGCGATGAAGTCATTAGAATTTTTAGTAGTTCAAGAAATATTCATGAGCGAAACTGCAAAACTTGCAACTGTAGTATTACCAGGAACAACTTTCTTAGAAAAAGAAGGAACTTTCACTAACACGGAAAGAAGAATTCAAAGAGTTAACAGAGCGGCCCCTCCACTTCCTGGAACTAAGCCAGATGGAGTTATTGTTGCTGAAATGATGCAAAAGTTTGGATTTAAACAGCCAGCTTATGATGCTGATCAAGTATTAGCAGAAATTGCGGATGTAGTTCCGTTCTTTAAAGGTGTTACTAGAGAAAGACTTGGTAAACTTGGTTTACAATGGCCAGTGAAAGAAGACGGTACTGACACTAAAATTTTACATACAGAAAAATTTACTATTGGCAAAGGTCAATTCAAAAATTTTGATTGGAAAGAATCTACAGAGTTAACAAATAATCAAAAAGAATTTCCATTAATTCTTACTACAAGTCGTGCGCTTCAACATTATAACTGCGGTACTATGACTAGAAGAACAAGTAACGTTGATATTATGGACGAAGATATTCTTCTTATGAATCCAAAAGATGCGGATACAAGAGATATTATTACAGGAGATTTTGCTCAGTTATATTCTGGAAGAGGCAGCGTTAATTTAAAAGTTGAAGTAACTGATAAGACTAAAGAAGGAATTGTTTTTACTACCTTCCATTTCCCAGAACACATGGTGAATATGGTTACCGGCGAAGGTAAAGATGAAGAGACAATGTGCGCTGAATACAAAGTGTCAGCAGTTGAGGTTCGTAAAATCTCAAATCGTTTTGAAGCTAAAGAAAACGAACATCGAGTTGAAGTTAAACTAAGTAACTAAAACTATTTTTTCCAACTTAACGGGTAGTGTTCTTTTAAGATAAAGCGGTGAAATATTATTGCTGCTAAAATAATAATAATTGCTCCTGAAATTATTGGAAAAAGCAAAAACTTATAAGTTGCTGCACTTAATATAATAACTATTGGATTACCTCCTGCTGGCGGATGAGTAATACCAAGTAAAATCATAAAAAAGATTCCAAAAGCAACCGCAAGCGCGATTTGCAAATATTGGTCGATCGGTAAATACATTAATGCTAGCACACCAATTGTTGATGTAACGAGATGACCAAAAAAAACATTTTTTGGTTGAGAAAATGGACTTTCTGGATAACCAAACATCAAAACCATCGACGATCCAAATGAACCTGTAAGAAAAATACCGTATTTAACTTGAAAACTTAAATAAGAAAGTATGCCAATAGTGATAAAAGAAAATATTAAAGCGACTAAAGCCTTATTTAAATTTTTCTTTAGTAAATTTATCAATTTTTGATCCCGTTGTACGTTAAGAATATGTGCATAACTCAGTAAAATCAACAATATCGTTGACTTAAAAGGTCTTTATTATAGTTTTTACACATTAACAATTAAAGGGGGAGTATTGATGTTTAGTTTCCTAGATAAAGAAAATCTTTATGTTGGATCAAAGTTCAGTCGTTGGCTAGTACCACCGGCAGCACTTGCGATCCACATGTGTATTGGTATGTCTTACGGACTATCAGTATTTTGGTTGCCGCTTTCTAAAGCATATTCAGTTTCTAAGGGTTTACCCGAAGCTGTAAAGTGTGCTGCTGGAAGTGGTTTTTTTGACCAATTAACAGTTACAAATTGCGACTGGAGCATTACTACGCTCGTTACAATATTTCAGTGCGGAATTGTATTCCTTGGTCTTTCTGCTGCTCTTTGGGGCGGTTGGCTAGAAAGAGCTGGTGCAAGAAAAGCTGGAGTTGTTGCAGCATTTTGTTGGGGCGGTGGATTATTAATTTCTGCATACGGTGTTCATGTACATCAATTCTGGATTATGTTTTTAGGATCTGGTGTGATCGGTGGAATTGGACTTGGATTAGGTTACATCTCTCCAGTGTCTACTCTTATTAAGTGGTTCCCTGACAGACGTGGAATGGCTACTGGTATGGCAATCGCAGGATTTGGTGGAGGTGCCATGATCGGATCTCCTCTTGCTGCATTATTGATGAAAAAATTTGCAACTGCAACAGATGTTGGTGTTGAATCAACATTTATCGTTATGGGAATTGCATACTTCATATTTATGTTGATAGGTGCTTTTTCATATCGTCTTCCTGCTTCTGACTGGAAACCTGCAGGTTGGACTCCATCAGCTAAACAAACAAGTAATGCAATGATCACAAAAGGAAGCGTGCACGTTAGCAAAGTTTGGGGTATTCCTCAGTTTTGGCTAGTGTGGGTGGTTCTTTGTATGAACGTTAGCGCTGGTATCGGTGTATTAGCTATGGCCTCACCAATGTTGCAAGAAGTGTTTGCTGGTAATTTAATTGGTGCTGCGGGTGTAAAATTTAATGATCTTAGTAAAGACCAATTAACAGCTATTGCAGGTGTTGCTGCAGGATTTGCTGCCTTAATAAGTTTTTCTAATATTATTGGTCGATTTATTTGGGCTAGTTCGTCTGACTATTTAGGTCGTAAAGTTACCTATTGCATCTTTTTTATATTAGGTGGAATATTATACTTTAGCGCACCAAGTTCGGCTGCTGCTCTTAATTTACCATTATTTGTTGGAGCATTCTGTATCATTTTAACGATGTACGGAGGCGGTTTTGCTACTGTTCCTGCTTACCTTGCAGATTTATTTGGTACGCAAATGGTTGGAGCGATACATGGAAGATTATTAACAGCTTGGTCTACAGCTGGAATTTTAGGACCAATCGTTATCACTTGGATGAGAGATTACCAACTTGGTTTAGGAATTCCTAAAGCTCAGGTTTATAATCAAACAATGTATATCTTAGTTGGTATGCTTGCGATTGGTTTAGTTTGTAATCTTTTAGTAACTCCAGTTAATCGTAAATTCTTCATGACAGAGTCTGAACTTTCTGCAGAGAAAAAATTAGCGCATGAAAAAGGCGCTTCTGCGCGTTCATCTGACGAGACAGGTTTACTTAGATTAATTATTATGTGGGCTATTGTAGGTATTCCATTAGGTTGGGGTGCTTACAGAACTTACCTAAGTGCTTTAAAATTATTTGGATAATTAGATTTATCTAAACTCAAAAACCCGCATTCAGATTTCTGGATGCGGGTTTTTTTATTTATACGACATTCCTACTCTTTCAATTAAGTCTAAAATTGATTATAAACAAACACCTATGAATCTGCTTCCATCATTCGTTAATATAATATTTTTTATAATACTAGCTTTAGCTATTGCCTCTTCTTAGTTTTTAAAAATTTTTACTTTTTAAAACCTTGCTTTAACTTTAATAGGTTCTTTATTTGTGTTAACTTAAATTAACTATTACTTATGAAAAAAATATATTCATCTTTTTTAACTACTTTAGTTGCTATCACTCTTCTTACTGTAAATTGTTTTTCAGAGGAAAATAATAGGCTTTATGTAAATATTAATAATTACAGTAATCCTGACGTAATACTGCCTCAACCACCTGCAGTAGATTCAATTGAACACAAAGTAGAGCTTCAAACTATCAAAAATTCAATGGCGCAATTGACAGAAGAGCAGAAAACATTAGCTGCAAAAGACGCTCAAAATTTATCTGTTAGTTTTTATGCTGATGTTTTGCCTGGTTTTGAGATTGAAAAACTGCCTGTTACTAAAACTTTATTTGAAAGTGTAAAATTTAATGAAAATATGATGAAAAATATTGCTAAAGATTATTATAAACGTCCTCGTCCCTACCAAGAGGATCCTTCAATTAAAGTTTGTGTTCCACCTGTTAAAGATGACTACTCAAGAAGCTATCCAAGTGGTCATACGGCTTTTGCATACTCAACCGGTATTGTGCTAGCTCATTTGATGCCTGACAAAGCTAAAGTTATAATGGACAGAGCTAAACTATATGGAAATAATAGAATTTATTGTGGAGCCCACTGGCCTTCTGATGTTTCTTCAGGTCAGGCAATAGGTTCGTTGGTAGCGCAAGAACTACTTACAAATACTCATTTCAAAGACTTGTTAGATAAATCAAAAGCTGAGTTAACTCAGGCTGGATTAATTAAAGCTGCAAAATAAAATTATACAATTTTACAAGGAATGATGGCGTCTTCATCAAAATAATAAACGGCACACATTCTGTGATACCCATCGGCGATGATAACTTTTCTTAGATCCTGATCTCTTACAAGCAGAATTGGTGATAAAGGTTTTCCTTCTTTAATTTTTTTTCGATCTTTTTTAACGTGTGAATTCGATATTCCAAGCAGTGATAAATTTGAAGCTCTAAAGATATCTTTTGACTTAAATTCTATAGTTTTTGCAACTTTAAGTTTTTGGACTAATAATTTAGCTGCTGACGGATCAAATAATAAAGTCAAATACGATTCAGCAGCTGGATAGTTGCCATCATGTGGAGATGGCAACCATTTAATTTTTTCTGATTTAGGCACGTTTTCTAATAACCGACTGCATATATTTCATTCCAAAGAAATCTTTTTTACCAATTTCGATGCCGTTATGACGTAAAATTGAATAGGTAGTCATAAAATGAAAAAAGAAATTTGGAATAAGCCAAGTGATTACATATTGTTCACCTTTAAATTCAAAATGTTTTCCACCACCGCTCATTTTAATGACTTTATCTTGTTCGTAATTAACATCTTCAGGTTTAATTCGATTTAAATACTTAATCGTATTTGAAATACGTTTGTATAAATCTTGAAATGTTTTTTCTTTATCTGCAAATTTTGGAGGATTAATTCCTGACACTCGACCCATTCCATTTTTTGCCTGATCACAGGCAATTTGTACCTGCTTTATTAAATTTAACATATCTGGAAATAATCGTCCGTGTAATAACACAGATGGATCTATTTTCTTTTGTTTTGCATGATGTTCTGCTTTTTTTAAGATATCTGACAAGTTTGTCAGCATCATTTTAAAAAGAGGAACTGAACTCTGATATAATGAAGACATATTTATTTTTATTTAGTTATGTTGTTATGTTTAAAGTGAAATTATAACACTTATTACGTTAAATATGTCTAAATATTATATTTATCTTTTTGTTTTTGAAATAATTTTTTTTTGAAACTCTTTACTAATTGGACTTAAATATAATAACGCTAAAATTGCTCCGTCAAGCGCAGTTTGTAAGCTATCGACTGTATTAATGTAAGAATCTTCAACGATCGTGCCTGAAAAAAGTAAATAAATTATAGTGAGTGTAAAATAAATTGTGAAAAAAATTCTTCCTAAACGAAAGAATTTATAAAGAAATACTAAAGTTACGTAAAAAAAAACTACTATTAAAATAGAGCTAGCTCCTACAATAAGACTCTCAATTTTTGAGTCATTCATATGTAGAATTTGATAGGCTTTAGCTGACATATTAGACTCAAAAAACATTACAAGAATTAAACTTGAGCTAAATAATAGAAGATCAATTAGTATAAGCCGTTTAAATATTTTTTTAAGGTCCATACTAAATTAATAATATTTTTATCCTTTATTACTATCTAAATGTGACATCATAGGTTCAGCATATCGGTTTCCTGCTGCAATTCCATCTGGGTATGCTTCATTTAATATTCTAATTTCAGCACTTGTTAAAGTTATGTCAATTGCCTTTAAAGAATCTGACAAAGTTGCGGTTCTTCTACTACCAATTAATGGAAAGATATCTTCACCCTTAGACATTACCCACGCTATTGCTATCTGTGGTGCGGTTGCGTTTTTTAAATTTGCAAGTTGTTTTAATGTTTCAAGGGATGCTAAATTTTTCTTTAAATTTTCCCCCTGAAATCTAGGGCTATATCCTCTAAAATCTTTTTTATTTAATTGTGATTGTCCCCAATGCGGATCAAATAATCCACGCGATAAAACGCCATAGGCTGTAATTGCCACACCTAAATCTCTACACGTTTTTAAAATTGATTTTTCAATTGAGCGAGACAGTAATGAATACTCAATTTGTAAATCACAAATAGGGTGAACTTTATAAGCTCGTCTTATAGTGTCACTTCCAACTTCTGATAATCCGATGTGTTTAATAAATCCTGCATTAACCATTTCTTTAATTGCGCCAACTGTGTCTTCTATTGGAACGTTAGGATCAATTCGTGCAGGTCGATAAATATCGATATAGTCAACATTTAGTCTTTTTAACGTGTAAGCAAGTGCAGTTTTAACTGCCGCTGGTCTTCCATCAAATCCTAAAAAATTACCATTTGGATCGCGTTGCGCTCCGAACTTAACACTTAAAATAACTTTATCTCTTCGGATGTTTTGTAGAGCTTCGGCAATGATCAGTTCGTTATGACCCATGCCATAAAAATCACCTGTATCTAATAAGTTAATTCCAGAGTCTAAAGCTAGATGAATTGTTTTAATACTTTCTAATCTGTCTGCCGGACCATAAAAATCAGACATCCCCATACAACCTAGGCCAACTATTGAAGTGTGAGGGCCTGTTTTTCCAAGATTTCTTTTTTGCATATTTAATTAATTAAGGAAAAACCTTTTACCATGATTTATTATTTAGATACATAAGGATTTATTAAACATTTATTAAATTAACTTTATCCTATAAACATACTTTGAATTATTAAAATGATTATAGGTTCTTTAATCGAAGAAGATTTATCAGAAAAGCGTATTGCATTATCTCTTGATACGGCAAAAAAATATATCGCTAGTGGATTTTCAGTTCAAATTGAAAAGGGATTTGGAAAAAGCTCTAACATCTCTGATGAAGAGTTTCAAAAATTAGGGGTACAATTAACAACTAGAGACAATATTTTTAAATCGTCAGATATTATCATTAAAATTATCTGCCCAACCGATAATGAGATTAATTTAATTAAAGAAGGCACTATGTTAGTCGGAAGTTATTTTCCTCATTTAAATAAAGATAAAATAAATAAACTTATTAAAAAAAATATTAAATTATTTTCACTTGAGTTGTTGCCAAGAATTACAAGAGCTCAATCGATGGATATTTTATCATCGCAAGCAAATTTAGCTGGCTATAAAGCAGTTATTGATTCAGTGTACGAATTTAATAGAGCAATTCCTATGATGATGACAGCCGCTGGCACAATAACACCTGCTAAATTTTTTATTGTAGGCGCTGGTGTTGCTGGTCTACAGGCAATTGCAACAGCGAAACGTCTTGGAGGAGTAGTGTCAGCAACAGACGTGAGAAGCGCGTCTAAAGAACAAGTTGAAAGCTTAGGTGCAAAATTTGTATTTGTTGAGGGAGAACAAAATTTAGAAACAAGCGGCGGTTATGCAAAAGAAGTTGATGATAATTACAAAAGAAAACAAGAAGAGTTGTTAAAAAATACTATTAAAAATCAGGATATTGTTATTTGTACTGCTTTAATTCCTGGTAAAAAAGCACCGAGAATTATAACCGAAGCAATGGTCAAATCGATGAAGAGTGGCTCAGTGGTGTGTGATCTTGCGGTCGAGCAAGGTGGAAATTCTGCATTCTCAGAGGGTGGTAAAGTTATTAACATTAACGGAGTAAAAGTGATTGGTTACAAAAATGTTCCAAGTAGAATTTCAGAAAGTGCTTCTTTATTACTTTCTAAAAACGTTCTTAATTTCTTAGAATCTATTTACGATAAAACTAATAAAAAATTAAAAATTGATGAAAACGATGAAATTATCAAAGCAGTTTATATCAATAAGGAGATACAATAATGGAAATTGATCCAGTAATTTTTAGATTAGCTATTTTTATTTTATCTATTTTTGTAGGGTATTACGTCGTGTGGAGCGTAACCCCTGCTCTACATACTCCTTTAATGTCAGTTACAAATGCCATTTCATCTGTAATTATTGTTGGAGCTCTAGTTGCAGTTGGTTTATCGCCTGTATCTCAAAATTTTATAGGAAAATTTCCAGGAATGTTAGCAATCTTGCTAGCCTCTATCAACATTTTTGGTGGTTTCTTAGTCACTCACAGAATGCTTCAAATGTATAAGAAAAATAAAAAGAAATGATCTCAGCTAATCTTACAGCAATATTATATTTAGTAACTGGCATATTATTTATTATGGCGTTGAGAGGATTGTCTTCACCAGAGTCCTCAAGAAGAGGAAATTTTTTTGGAATTCTAGGAATGACGCTCGCAATCATCGTTACTCTTTTGTCGATTGGAACTGTTAGTCAGATAAAATTAAATATTTATTACATTGTAGTTCCATTAATTATTGGAGGATTAATAGGTGGATTTATTGCTTATCGGATTGCAATGACTGCGATGCCACAATTAGTTGCTGGCTTTCATAGTTTAGTTGGATTGTCTGCTGTTTTAGTTGGAATAGTTGCATTTTATAATCCTGCTTCTTTTGGAATTGGTCAAATTGGAAATATAAAATTTTTATCTTTAATAGAAATGTCTTTAGGTGTTGCAATTGGAGCAATAACTTTTTCTGGCTCTTGTATAGCTTTCTTAAAACTACAAGGAATAATGTCAGGCTCACCTATTACTTTTAAAGGTCAGCATTATTTAAATTTAGTTATTGGAACTGTTATTGTTTTTTTAATAGTAAACTTTACTAAATTACAGTCTGTAAATTTATTTTGGGGAATTATTATTCTTTCAACTTTAATCGGTTTTTTAATCATTATTCCAATTGGTGGTGCTGATATGCCAGTTGTTGTCTCTATGTTAAACTCTTATTCTGGTTGGGCTGCAGCGGGTATTGGTTTTACTCTGGAGAACATTGCTCTTATTATCACCGGCGCTTTAGTTGGTTCTTCTGGTGCAATTCTTTCTTACATTATGTGCAAAGGAATGAATCGATCACTGTTTAATGTTATACTTGGTGGATTTGGTGGGGACACATCTTCAGCTGTAGCAAATAAAAATACTAAACCAGTTAAACAAGGTGGAGCAGATGATGCAGTATTTTTAATGAAAAATGCTTCCTCGGTTATTATTGTTCCGGGTTATGGAATGGCCGTTGCTCAAGCTCAACATGCATTGCGTGAAATGGCTGATAAATTAAAAAAATTAGGGGTTAAAGTATCGTATGCAATTCATCCGGTTGCCGGTCGAATGCCAGGACATATGAACGTTTTATTAGCAGAAGCTAATGTTCCTTATGATGAAGTGTTTGAACTTGAAAACATTAATAATGATTTTTCTAATACTGATGTTGCGTTTGTAATAGGCGCAAATGACGTAACAAATCCTGCTGCAAAAACAGATCCAAAGAGTGCAATTTATGGAATGCCCATTCTGGACGTTGAAAAAGCAAAATCTGTGCTTTTTGTTAAGAGAGGAATGGCTTCAGGTTATGCAGGTGTTGATAATGAACTATTCTACCGAGACAATACTTTAATGCTATTTTCTGACGCTAAAAAGATGGTTGAAGAAATAGTCAAGAACCTCGATTAATTTAAATTTAGTAATGAGACTACTAATAACAATTTTCATTATTAGTTTAATTTGTTTTAATGCAAAAGCTCAGGTTTTTGAGGTCTCGTACAAAGACAAAACGCCAACTAGAACTTTATTATTGCCTGCTCAGAATCCAAAAGCAGTTGTGTTACTTTTTCCAGGCGGAGGAGGTCTGATGAATTTACAAAACGATGGATCAACATCAAATCGTCATACATTTGTAAGATCTAAAGAATTGTGGTCTAAATTTGGAATTGATGCAGTTCTAGTTGATACTCCTTATGATCTAGGAAGAGGGCCAAATAATTTAAGATTTTATCCTGAACATCAAGAAAGAATTTATAACGTAGTTAAATATTACAAAGACAAAACTAATTTACCTATTTGGTTGTTTGGACACAGTATGGGAACTGTGAGTGCTTCTGAATTTGCTAATAAAAATAGTGAGCAACAAAAAATGATTAAAGGCATTGTGCTCGCTGGAACATACAAATCTGTTTCTTTAAATAATGATGTAACATTACCAGTTCTTGTAATTCGTCATTCATTAGATGGATGCCAAAATATACCGATGCGAACGTCAGAAGAAATTATAAAAAATAGACCAAAAGAAGTGCGTTCCCAATTAATCTTAATTGATGGTGGGATAGATAGAGGAGATGCTTGTCAGGCTGGAGGTTATCATGGGTTTAATGGAACAGAAGATCAACTTGTAAAAGATGCCGCAGAATTTATCTTAAAAAAATAATTTAACTACTTAGCGACAATAAAGAATCTAAATCTAAAGCTTTGGTAAACATTTTTAAATGACCCTCTGGATCAAATGGCCAAAGTTTTTGAGGTTTATCCCAATATAACTCAACTCCATTTTTATCAGGATCATTTAAATACAAAGCTTCGCTAACACCATGATCAGAGGCTCCTGTCAGTTCAATATTATATTGAATAAGTCTTTTATAAATATTTGATAAGTCTTTTCTCGTTGGATAGAGAATTGCCGTATGATAAAGCCCTGTGGTTCCTAATTCTGGTGGAGTTCCGTTCTTACTTTCCCAAGTATTAAGTCCAATATGATGATGGTAATCACCAGCTGCAATAAATGCTACTTGATCATCCACTCTTTGCTTAATGGTAAATCCTAAAACATCACAGTAAAATTTTAAACTTAGATCAAGGTTTGCAACTTTTAGATGTACATGACCAATTTTTACATTTGCTGGAGTAATATATTTCATAAAATCTATTATAATTTATATTATTTCTTGGACTACAAACTGACAAGCATGTAGTATTTTTAAACACTAAAAAAAAAGGGGTTAAATGAAATTTCTAAAACTTCGAGCAACAACAGTTGTTCTCACTCTACTGTGTTTAATGTACTTCATTACTTACTTAGATAGAGTAAATGTAAGTTCAGCAGCAGCAGGTTTTAGTAAAGATTTTAACTTGTCTAAAACTGAAATTGGTTTTGTATTTTCAGCATTTGCTTACCCTTATCTTTTATTTCAAGTTATCGGCGGTTATGTTAGCGATAAATTTGGTTCTAAAAGAACATTATTTTACAGCGCATTAATTTGGGCGGTTGCAACTATTTTAACCGGTTTTGCTACCGGATTGGTTTCTTTAGTAGTTGCAAGAGTACTTCTTGGTATTGGTGAAGGCGCAACTTTTCCTGCTGCAACTTCTGCAATGTCTGCATGGGTATCAAAAGCAGACAGAGGATTTGCTCAAGGTATAACACATGCATTTGCTAGAATTGGAAATGCTGCAGCTCCTGCTTTGATTGTTTTTATAATGGTTACATATAGCTGGAGATGGTCTTTTTATGTATGTGGAGCAATAAGTTTTCTTTGGGTTATTTTGTGGGGATTTGTTTTTACAGAAAAACCACAGGATCATCCCTTAATTACTAAAGAAGAGTTAGCAAAACTACCTGATAGAGTTAAAGAAAATGTTAAAGTTCCATTTGGACCTTTGTTTAAAAGAATGTTTCCAGTCACTATTGTCTACTTTTGTTACGGTTGGACACTATGGTTATTCTTAAGCTGGATCCCACAATATTTTTTACACAGTTATGAAATGGATATTAAAAAATCTGCAATTTTTGCATCCGGCGTTTTCTTTGCTGGAGTTGTAGGAGATACTTTAGGTGGAATTATTAGTGATAAGATTTTAAAAAATACCAATAACTTTGTAAAAGCAAGAAGTTATATGGTTGCAGTTTGTATGTTTTTTGCGTGCGTTTCAATGATTCCAATTTTATATGTTCACGATATCACTGTTTCTGCAATTTGCTTAAGTGCAGGTTTCTTTTTTGCAGAACTCACAATTGGACCAATGTGGGCAATTCCAATGGACATTGCGCCTAAATATTCTGGAACAGCAAGCGGTATGATGAATACAGGTTCTGCTTTTGCAGCAATTGTTTCTCCCGTTGTTTCAGGATTTATAATTGATAAGTTTGGAAACTGGGAGCTACCATTTATTGGCAGTATGATTCTTATGATAGCCGGCATGTTGCTTTCTTTTAGAATGCGACCCGATCAGAAATTTTAATTACATTAATTATTTCTTAAAATTTTAGATAAGAATTCTTTTGCTCTAGCTGACAATAAATCAGGATTTCCAAAGAACTTATCTTTACTACAATCTTCAACTATTTTACCTTCATCCATAAAAATAACTCTTTTGCTTAAATTTTTAGCAAAACTCATTTCATGAGTAATAACGCACATTGTCATTCCTTCTTTAGCTAATTTTACTATTACATCCAAAACTTCACCTACCATTTCTGGATCTAATGCTGAAGTTGGCTCATCAAATAGCATTATGATTGGGTCCATACTTAAAGCTCTTGCTATTGCTACCCGTTGTTGTTGACCGCCAGAAAGTTGACCTGGAAACTTATCTTTTTGAGATAATAAACCAACTCGTTCTAAATATTTTAAACCATACGTTATTGCTTGATCTTTAGATCTGCCTAGCACTTTAATTTGGGCTAATGTTAAATTCTCTATGACGTTTAAATGGGGAAACAATTCAAAATTTTGGAATACCATTCCAACTCTTGCTCTTAACTGCGGTAAATTAGTTTGAGGATCATTTAACTTAATACCATCAACAATAATTTCACCCTGCTGAATAGATTCTAATGCATTAATAGTTTTAACTAATGTAGATTTTCCAGAGCCAGAAGGTCCGCAAATAACAACCACATCACCCTTTTGAATTGAAAAAGTACAATTATTCAAAACTTGAAAATTGCCATACCATTTTGAAACATTTTTGAATTCAATCATTTTATTTAGCTATTTGAACTTTTCTTTGGGTCAATTTTACTCCGTAAGATAAACTAAAACAAATTATAAAGTAAACAACCGCTGCAATTAAATAAGCTTCGACAGGTCTATTAAAATTCTTAGATACAATTTCAAAGCCTTTTAATAAATCATATGCTCCAATTGCATACACTAAAGAAGTATCCTGAAACAATACAATTGTTTGAGTTAGAATAACTGGAAGCATATTTCTAAATGCTTGTGGTAATATGATGTAACGCATGGACTGAAAATAAGTTAACCCAACAGCATATCCTGCTTGCATTTGCTCTTTCTTAACACTTTGAATGCCTGAGCGCATAATCTCAGAATAAAAGGCAGATTCAAAAACTATATAAGTAATATACGCAGAATTTTCTGAACCTATAGATTTTCCAATAACTAAAGGGATTAATATAAAAACCCATAAAATAACCATCACAAATGGAAGTGATCTTATTAATACTACATATCCTAAAGCTGGATAATTTAATATTTTAAACTTAGAAAGTCGCATCATCGCAATCATTGTTCCTATAATTAATCCGCACACCAAAGTAACTAAAGTTAATTTTATAGAAAATAATAACCCCTTAATAATAAAGTTTGAAATTATGTTAAGTGTAAAAAAACTAAAATCTAAATTCATTGTTTTACAAAAGTTTGATTTGGAATCTTTATTTTATGTTCAATAAATTGAGAGATTAAATTAACCGCAAAAGCAGAAATAAAATAAAGTACAGATACAACTAAATAAATTTCAATTCCTCGAGCTGTTTCTTCTTGCGCTTGCATTGCAAACATTGTCAGTTCGGCAATACTTATTGCAAAAGCTACGGATGAATTCTTAATAATATTCATCGCTTCACTCGTTAACGTTGGAATAATAATTCTAATTGCTTGTGGCAGTAAAGCATACCAGTAAAGCTGAAGGGTATTTAATCCTAGTGCAAGTCCAGCATGTTTTTGAGCTATTGAAAGCGATTGAATTCCAGATTTAAAATTTTCTGAGACTCGTGAAGATGTAAATAAACCAATAGCCATGACAACTAATACAATGCGTGGGGCTTTATTAATGATTGGAATAAAATGTGGAATGACGTGATACCAAAGAAAAATCTGAACTAATAAAGGTATATTTCTAAAAATTTCAGTCCAAATATTTCCAAATGTAACTAAATACTTATTATTTGTTGTTCTAAAAATACCTACGATAGCCCCTAAAATAAAAGCTACTAAAAAACCAAAGAAAGATATAGTTAATGTCCACTCCCAAGCAGTGACTAACCAGGTTAGATAGGTTTCTTTGCCGCCAATACTTTTAAAAAAAAATGACCAGTTAAAGGTGTAGTGCATTTAATAAAATATTACCGGTTGCGCTTTATTATGCGCAACCGAAATATAAATATTATTTTTTTGTTTTACAAAACAACAAATTAATTTGCTGGTTTGTCTGATAAAGCAGTTAAATTTGCTTTAAGGTCTTTGCTCATTGGAGCTTTTAATGCAATTCCATTTGGTGGAATTGGACTCATAAACCACTTGGTATAAAGTTTTGTAAATGTTCCTGATTTAATTATATCAGCAAGAACTCCGTTCACTAATTTTTGGAATTCTGGATCATTTTTTCTAATCATGATTCCATAAGGCTCTACTTGTATTGCCTCACCTACAACTTTAAAATCCTGTGGATTTTTTGCAGCAGCTTTTAGACCGTATAACAAAATATCATCCATTCCAAATGCATCTGCTTTTCCTTCAGCAACCATTAAGAACGCATCATTATGATCTTTAGCGCCAATTAAATTAATTCCAAGATTTTTCTCAGCAATTAAATTTCTAACGATTTCGTAGTTAGTAGTTCCAGTTGTTATAACTAAAGTTTTTCCTTTAAGATCAGGAAGACTTTTAACTGGACTTGAAGACTTTACTAAAAAACGAGTTCCAGTGTAAAAGTAGTTTGTTGCAAATTGAACTTGTTCACCTCTAGTTTTGTTATTAGTTGTAGATCCGCACTCGATATCAACTGTACCATTTTGAAGTAAAGGAATTCGATTTTGCGAAGTAACTGCTTGAGTTTTAATATCAAGAGATTTTAAACCTAATTGCGTTTTAGCTTTATTTGCAATCATGTTACAAATTTCCCAACCAAAACCAGTTGGCTTACCCTTGTCATCTAAATAAGAAAATGGAACTGAAGACTCTCTATAAGCTAGAGTAATTGTTCCCGATGATTTAATTTTGTCTAAAGTTGAATCTGCTTGCGCTACTCCAGCAAACAATCCTAATACGATAGCAAAATATAAGAAAGTTAGTCTTAAATTTTTAAGCATATATTTGATCCTTGTTAAGTTTTTTTTGATAATATTAAAATTTAATCACTAAGCAATATTTTAGTTTTTTTCGATGATTTTTTAACATATATGAGAGTATTAATGACTGATTTATTCAAGATTAGAGTATGAAAAACAATAACTTCAAATACGTTCAAAAAATTATACTACTGCTATTTTTTTCAACTAAATTTGCATTTGCAGCACCTGATCAAATTCAAGTTGTTGATGACAATAAAGAAGCTCCTGGTGAAATTAGTATCAATTGGCATAACAATTATAACTTATCTGGAAGATCAAAACCCTCTTATGCTGGCGAGCAAGCTCCAAATCATATGTATCGACTAACGCCCGAAGTAAACTACGGACTGACTAATACTCTTGAATCAGGATTTTCTCTGCTTACTTCACGTAATGCTAATGGTGATTACGACGTTGATGGATTTAAAGCTAGATTAGAATATATAGCTCCGCACTCAGATCAAGGAATATATTATGGACTGAATTTTGAAACAGGTCTGCAATCCCTTTCTGTTGCCCCTTTCTCAAAAAATGCTGAACTTAAAATGATACTTGGTTGGAATGTAGATAATTGGCATATCGCAGTGAATTTAAATACTGATGGAAGTTTTAATTCGAGCAGTCCAGATCCAACTGAAGATTTTGATATTAAAGTTAACTACCAAATTACAAAAGAAACTCAAATTGGAATTGAAAGTTACAATCAATTAGGAACGTATAATAAGCCATTTCAAAACTTCAGTAGTAACAGTAAAGCAATTTATGCAGTTATTGATACTAATGTTGCAGGACATGATTTAAATTTTGGAATTGGTCATGCATCAAATAATCCTGATGATCATTGGGTTGCTAAATTTATTTTAAATACTAAATTTTAAGAAAACGACTTCATATCGATTACAAAACGATACTTAACATCGCTCTTAAGCATACGATCATAAGCAGTATTAATATAATCCATTTTAATTATTTCAATGTCTGAAACAATTTTATGTTTTGCGCAAAAATCTAACATCTCCTGCGTTTCTGTAGTTCCACCAATTAATGAGCCAGCAAGACTTCGACGTTTAAAAATTAAACTAAATACTTGAGTTGAAGGATGAGGGTCTGCTGGAGCTCCGACGAGTGCCATTGTTGAATCTTTTTTTAATAAGTTTAAAAATGCATCTAAATTATGAGGCATTGCAACTGTATTAACAATAAAATCAAGTTGACCTACATATTTTGCAAATTCTTTTTCATCAGATGAAATGCAAACTTCTTTTGCTCCAAATTTTAGACCATCTTGCATTTTATTTTTAGAAGTCGTGAATAAAACAACGTGAGCTCCCATAGCACTTGCAATTTTAACTCCCATGTGACCAAGGCCACCTAAACCAACAATACCAACTTTTTTTCCAGGTCCAACTTGCCAATGTTTAAGAGGTGAATATAGAGTAATTCCAGCACAAAGTAATGGAGCTACGCTTGCTAACTCTTTTTCTGAATGTTTAATTTTAAATACAAAAGACTCTTTAACAGTAATAGATTTTGAATAGCCTCCAAATGTGTTTTCACCACCAAATACAGGCCCATTATAAGTTCCCGTAAAACCGTTGTCGCAATATTGTTCTTCACCATCATGACATGATCCACATTTACCACAGCTATCAACCATACAGCCAACGCCTGCAAAATCACCTACTTTAAATTTAGTAACCTTATTTCCAACCGCAACAACTTTGCCTACGACTTCATGTCCTGGAACTGATGGGTACTGTGTATTTTTCCATTCATTTCTAGCTGTATGCAAATCTGAATGACATACGCCGCAATATAAAATTTCAAGTTTAACATCGTCAGCTACAGGATCTTTTCTGTCAATTTCAATTAATGTTAATGGAGAAGTCGCTGTTTTTGCGCCATATGCTTTTACTTTTGTCATATAAATTTATTTTAGTAATATTAATTAAAAGTTTGTCTATAGTAAAATTTTATAAGTCTCAACCTGTTTTAACAATAGGAACAAATTTTAAAAAAGAGGTATCTATTTTAGATGAGTGACTTCGTTTCATTTTATAATTATTATTAATCCTTGCAGCTGCTACACTTACTGTTCCTCTACCAAATTTTACGTTTGTATCATCAATTACTTTCATTAAATAATCTAAGTTTTGATTAAGATGAGAAAACAAATTTTTTTCATAGTTATCTTTAACTTCCAATTCTCCAAATAATACACCTGCTTTGCTGTAACTTAGACCTTTTACATAAATACTATCAACTGCTTTTGAACAAACGTTAACAAGCTCTAAAGTATTATTAGTTGCGATAGGCAAATCTATTTTCTTAACCAATGAAGTATAGCCATCTTTAAATTTATTTGTTTTAATAAATACATAAACAGATTTTACAATTAATCCTTCTGAGCGAATTCGTTCTGCTGCAGTTATACAATGATTAACAACTGCTTCCTTTAAATCATTAATTTCAATTATCTTTTCTCCAAAAGATCTTGAAACAATGCAATTTTTTCTTGCTGTGTAAGAAAAGTTCAAAGGAAAACAACAGATGTTATTTAATTCATGAATTGTTTTTAAAACAACTACGCTACTATTTTTTCTAACCCATGAATTATCAACTGACTTTAACTGAAAAGCATTATGAAAATTATTATTTATAAAAAACTTTGATAACTGCTTGCCTATTCCCCAAATTTCTCTTACTGGAAATGTTTTTAAAACTTCATCTACATAACTTTGGTCTTTTGAAATAAATTCCTCAACACCTTTTTGACTTTTTTTAGCAACATGGTTTGCAACTTTTGCTAATGTTTTAGTACTTGCGGCTCCAATTGAAACCGGAATTCCAATCCATCTTAAAATTACTTCTCTTATATTTTTAATATAAGCCTCAATGTTATCTATTTGAATATTTGTTAAATCTAAAAAAGCTTCATCTATGGAGTAAAATTCAATATCTGGTGAAAAATTTTTTAAAACTTTCATCACTCTTCTGGATAAATCTCCATAAAGTTCATAATTTGATGAAAACACTTTAACTTTATATTTATCAATTAAATATTTAGCTTTAAATAAAGGCTCACCCATTTTAATACCTGCTTGCTTTGCTTCTGTTGAACGAGAGATAATACAGCCATCGTTATTGGATAAAACTACAACTGGAGCTCTTTTTAAATCTGGTCGAAATAAACGTTCGCAGGAAACGTAGAAAGAATTACAATCAACTAAGGCAATAACCCTTCTTTTAGTTTGTTGCATGAATAATGTAAGTAACGATACCCCAAAGATTAATATCTGAGTTTTCGTTAATTAAAATTTTTCCTTCTTTAGTATTGATGTAGAAACTATTTTTTTCTTTAATAATGTTTTTAACTACTAATTCATTATTAAAATTAATCACCGCTATACAATCATTTGTTAAACTTAAACTTCGATCAACAACTAACATATCTCCGCTTGTTATTTTGTGTTCAATCATTGAGTTGCCTTCAACGCGTATAAGAAAAGTTGCTGGAGGATTTTTGATAAGCTCATTATTTAAATTAATTTCATCTTGCACAAAATCTGCTGCAGGAGATGGAAAGCCTGCCGAAACTTTTTGTAAAATAATTGGTGTTTTCATAAAATAAGTTCTTGATTTGTTCTTAAGATATAGTTAGAGATTCAATTGCTGTAAATAAAAATAAAAAATTTATATTTTTTTAGTGATGATGATCGTGATCGTCTAAATCTTTTTTTATGTCGTCATGATCTCCAACAACAATATGATGTTTGCTCTTAACAACAAATTTTTCAAAAAAAGGAATTAACAATAGCGGAGTCAATCCTCCTAAAAATATTCCAAGTGTTGCTGGTCTAATATCTGGATCAATCAAAGATGCAACGAAATCAGCTACAACATGAGCCAAAATCGCTCCAAATATACCAGCGATATATCCGTTGGTTGCTATTTTTAATAATCGATTAATGCTCCAACCTGTGTAATACCCAACTACAATTAATCCTGCGTGAATAACTCCAAAAATATAGCCTCGAAGTAAAACTTTATCGTGAAAAAAATTAATTTGATCTAGCAAATGTTCCATTATTAATAATTTTAATTAGTATTGATTATACAAACAATATGTGTCAATACTTATAAGCTTTATAAGAATAATTTTATACTATTTCTTAATTATTTTATATTATAAAAGAATTTATGAATGTTTAAAAACATATCATTTATAGCAATTTTAATTGTACTAACAAATCATGTATTTGCTCATGACTATACTTTAGGACAATTAGTAATTAATCATCCCTATACTAGAGCTACTTCGCCTCAAGCAAAAATTGGTGGTGCTTTTATTGTAAGTATTAAAAATAATGGAGATATTGCTGATAAATTAATTTCTATAACTAATGTTAGTTTTGCAGATAGCGTTCAAATTCACGAAACAAAAATGGAAGATAATGTAATGAAAATGAGAGAATTAAAAGAAGGGTTAACAATACCTGCAAAATCAATGGTGGAACTTAAACCCGGTGGATATCATATCATGTTTATGAATCTTAAAGATTCTTTGGTTAGCGGACAAAAATACAAAGCTACTTTAAATTTTGAAAAAGCAGGAAGTATAAATATTGAATTTGTAACTGAATCTTTTAAAGACTCTGGTCACATGATGAACATGGACCGTATGCATTAATTTACTAATGACTGACGACAAGTATCCAATAGAAGTTAAGGAAGTAGAGGCTGAAAGAATAAATGGAAAGGACGAAACACTTCGCTCACAATTTAAATTTCAAAGCTTTCGTTTAAGCCCATTTTTTGGAATTAGTATAATTGTTTACATAATTACAGCTTTTTGGGGACTAGTTATTTGTTTTGATGTTGTTAAAGAAATAGTAGGCGGATTTCTTGCGTTTATTAGTTTAATATTTTTTCCATTCTTGCTTACGCTTGCACCCTGGTACGCTTTATTAGTAAATCATAATTTTTATCCATTATTAATTGTCTACGGCGGTGGTGTTCTTGGATCAATTTGCTTTAAAATTGGTATGAGATCTACTTTGAGAAAATAAAAGTGGTGCCCCAATACGGACTTGAACCGCAAACCTACTGATTACAAATCAGTTGCTCTACCAATTGAGCTATTGGGGCTTTAAAAGAGTTTTTAATATATAACTTTATAAGTAAAAACAAATGAATTTGATTTTATAAAAAAATTATTTGTAAAATTTGTCAATTTTAACAGGCGCTTGCTTACCCATTAAATAATCAGGCAAAATAGTCGATATTTTTGGAAAATAAGTAATAACTCCAAGGTAAATAACTAGAATTGTCATCCAAGGCAATGCTCCTTTTAAAACTTGTACCATCGTTTGACCAGTAATTGCAGAGGTGACAAATAAATTGAGACCAACAGGCGGTGTTACCATTCCTATTTCCATATTTACAACTAACATAATTCCAAGATGAATTGGATCTATTCCAAGCTGCATAGCGATTGGGAAAAATACTGGTGTTAAAATTAAAATAATTGCAGTTGGTTCCATAAAATCTCCTGCAATAATTAAAATAATATTTACTACCAACAAAAACATCAATGGAGAAAATCCAGCGTTCAAGATTTGCTCTGTCAAAATTTGAGGAATTCTTTCTGTCGTTAAAACATGTGCAAATAACATTGCATTAGCAACGATAAACATTAACATTGTTGCTGATTTAGAAGCGTCGATAAATACTTTTGGCAAATCTTTTATAGTTATGTCTTTGTAAATAAATATAGAAACTAAAACGGCATAAAATGCTGCGACCGCTGCAGCTTCTGTTGGAGTAAACACCCCACCATAAATTCCACCCATAATAATAAATAAAAGAATAAAACCCCATACCGCATCTTTAGCGCTAACAATTACTTCTTTGAAACTTGCTCTTTTTAAGGCCGGTAAGTTTGTAATTCTTGCATATATGTAAACAGCAACCATTAAAATAAACGCAAGTAAAATACCTGGAATAACTCCAGCTATGAACATTCTACCAACGGACTGTTCGGTAACTGCACAGTAAACAACCATCACTATTGATGGGGGAATTAAAATTCCAAGTGTTCCTGCGTTACATAAAACCCCTGATGCGAAAGGTAGTGGATACCCTGCTCTCGTCATTGCACCGATCATAATAGTTCCAACCGCTACAACAGTTGCGGGCGATGATCCTGAGACGGCTGCAAAAAATGTACATGCTAGAATTGAAGCTATTGCAAGCCCACCGCGCATGTGTCCAACGCAGGCAACTGAAAAACGAATAAGTCTTTTTGCAACACCACCTGTCGACATAAGCGTTCCACCTAAAATAAAGAATGGGATAGCAAGTAAAGTGAAATGCTCAGAAGTTTCATAAAGTTTTAAAGCAAGTGATGCGATAGAGTCTTTTCCAAAAAATAAAATAGATAAAATACTAGAAAGCCCAAGAGAAATTGAAATGGGCATCCCCATAAATAAAAAAATAAACAAAATTGTAAAAAGAAAAAGCGTGATCATTTATTTTTTGTTTTCTTTTTATTTGTTAAATTAATACTCTCGACAACTTCTTTAGCCTCATTCATTAAACCAAGTCCATGCTGTTTGTTTTGAAGAATACGTACAAACATCCCTGAAAATCTAACGATCATAAGCGAAAACCCTAAAAGCATAACTGCTCTTGGCATCCAAGCTGGTAACCAATCTATGTCTTGTGAACTAATATGAACGGAATAAATTTTCATTACATATGTGTAACTTCCGATTAAAACGAAGATGCAATACATAATACAAAAAATACAAGAAAGTAGATTTACAAACTTTACGGTTTTTTTAGAAAATAAATTAATAATAGTATCAATTCCAATATGACCTCCAACTTTTACTCCCCACGCCGCACCCATAATGATAAGCCATGCAAAAGATATTATGCTATATTCAAGAGCCCATGTTATATTTGAATGCATAACATAGCGGACAAAAACGTTCGCAACGTTAATTGCTGTCATTGAAATTAAAAGAAAAGCAATAAAATACTCTTCAAATTTTGAGAAAAATTTCATCATAGAAGCTGTCGCATTATTATTAAATAACGCGACAGGGAAAATAAAGATAATTATTTGCCATGAGAAGCTGCAGCTTTGATCAAATCAGGACCAATATCTGCTTCAAATTTTTTATAAACAGGTTCCATTGCTTTTTTCCACTCAGCTAAATCTGCTGCTGACATTGGAACAATTTTAGCATGCTTAGGATTTGCAGTGTTGGATGCAACAATTGCTGCTCGTGCATCATCATTTTTTTGTTTGGCAATTTTATTGTTTAGAATAGTTGCTTCATGCATTGCTTCTGTCAAACCTTTTTTAACATCAGCTGGTAGACCGTCCCACCATTTTTCATTTACAACAATCATATAATCTAAAACACCGTGATTAGTTTCAAGAATTGTTTTTTGAACTTCATGGTACTTTTGAGAATAAATATTAGAGAACGAATTCTCTTGTCCATCTACAACGCCTGAATCTAAAGCTTGATAGACTTCTGCAAAAGCTAACTTTTGTCCACTCGCACCTACAGATTTCATTATTTCTTCATAAACATCGGAAGCTTGAATTCTGAATTTTAAACCCTTGATATCTTTTGGCAGTCTAAAATCTTTATTTGCAGAAAAATGCCTCATACCGTTTGACCAATAATCAAGACCAATCAACCCTTTGCCCTTCATAGAGGTTAATAGTGCTTTTCCTTCTTTTGAATTTTCAAAAGCTAAAGCTGCATTTGCATCTTTAAAAATAAATGGCAAATCGAACACTTGTATCTTTTTAGTATAACGATCAAATTTTGATAATGAAGGAGCTATAATTTGTACATCATTTAATAATAATGCCTCCATTTCTTTTCCGTCACCAAATAACTGTGAGTTTGGAAATACTTGTACTTGAACTTTTCCTGGAAGTTTTTGTTCAGCAATTTTTTTAAATTCCAACGCTGCTTGTCCTTTAGGTGTATTTTCAGCAACCACGTGACTAAACTTTATAATAATTGGCCCGTCTGCATGAGCAGGAACTGCAAATATACTTGCAACGATAAAAATAATTGCAGCAAATAATTTCATTATTTGTTTTAACATTACTTCTCCTTAGTTATTTGTTTAATAAATTATAGGATTTAACTTTGATTATCCCCTACTTAAAGATAGCATATTAAATATAATTATAAATACTTAAAACTAATTAGTTACTTTAGTTAAATCCTTTAATCTACTCAAAGTCCTACTAAAAATTTTTGTTAATTTGGCGCTACTTGTAAGTTTATCAATTTGATTATGAGCTGTTGCAACCAACCTGAGGTTGTTATCATAAATAATGTCGATAAAATTAATAAAACGATACTGCTGATTGATCATCTCATCTGTAAAATTTGGAATATTTTCAATAAAAATAATCTTAGTAATTTTACACAATTCTAAATAATCTTCAGCACCATAATCCATCTCAAATAAATCAGAAAAATTAAATTTAGCGACATCAGAGATATAATTTTTAATAATAATTTTTCTTTTTTTTACAGTTATAATTTTTTCACTAAACTTTTTATTACTTAAAACATTTATAAGAATTTCGTTAAATTTTTTTTTTCCTTGTTGATCTTTAAGTGAAAAAAATCTGTTTGTTTTGCTTAAATATAAATCTCTATAGTCTTGTCCAGTATCTAGAGAATAAATTAAAGTATTATCTTTTATCATTTTTATAAATGGTAAAAATTGATCTCTTTGCAAACCACCTAAATACAAATTGTCTGGTCTGACATTGGAAGTTGTAATAATAAAAATTTTATATTTAAAAAAGTTTTCAAGTAACTTTCCAAGAATCATTGCATCCGCAATATTAGTGATCTGAAATTCGTCTAAAAAAATAATATCAAAATCATTTTTAAAACTTTTTACAATTTTAGATAAACTACTACTTTCATTTTGAAGTTTGTGTAACCGGTCATGAATATCGACCATAAATTTATTAAAATGAGTTCGCAAAACTCTTTCATTTTTTAATTGGTCGAGAAAAAAATTAATAATTGTAGTTTTTCCACAACCTACATCCCCATATAAATAAAATCCTTTATATTTAGGTTTATTAAAAATGGAGTCTAAAAAAGAAGTTTTAAAATTTTTTGATAATTCCTCTAATATTTTAAGTAATTCTTTTTGGTTATGGTTTTCTATTAAACCTTTAGTATCGCTAAATTTTTTAAATGATCGTGCAATATTTAAATGATACATTGTTAAAGTATTAACGAATTTTATTTCTTTAACAAATGCATAAATCTTATAAAAAAATTCATATTATAGCGGACTCTAGTCATAATGCGCAGCTTGCAAAAAAATCATTAATTAAAAAATATAAAAATCATTCTATTAATGATTCGGATGTTTTAATTGTGCTTGGTGGTGATGGTTTTATGCTAGCAACGCTTAAAAAATATTTTAAATATAAAATTCCATTTTATGGAATGAATAAAGGAAGTTTTGGTTTTTTGCTTAATAAATATGATGAAAAAAACTTGTTAACGAAAATAAATAAATCAAACATTGCTGAATTGCATCCGCTTGAAATGATTGCAAAAAATGTAAATGGAAAAATAAAAAAAGCTATTGCAATCAATGAAGTCTCTGTTTTTCGACAAACCAGACAGGCTGCGAAACTATCAATTAAAGTAGATAATAAAATAAGAATAAAAGAAGTTGTTTGTGATGGAACGTTAGTTGCAACTCCTCAAGGAAGTACAGCTTATAATTTATCAGCCAGAGGACCTATTCTTGACCTTGAATCTAATCAGTTAGCAATTACTCCTATCTCACCATTTAAGCCTAGAGGATGGAGAGGAGCAGTAATAAACAACAAATCACATGTCACTATTAAAAATTTAAAAGAAAAAAAAAGACCTGTAAGTGTTGTTGCAGATAATATTGAATTTAGAAATGTATTAAATGTAAATATTTATTTAAATAAAAATAAAACTTTTAAACTTTTGTACGATAAAAAATTTGGATTAAAAGAAAGAAATCTCGCAGAACAATTTAAATTTTAAAAGACTCTCCACATCCGCAACGTTCTGTTTCATTTGGATTGTTAAATACAAATGATGAAGAGAATTTATCTTCTTTATAATCCATTGTAGTTCCTAATAAATACATAATAGCTTTCGGATCAATATGAACTTCAACATTATTATCTTTTACTATCTCATCTGTTGATAAAGTTTCTTTTAAATAGGTCATTTCATATTCCATTCCGGCACAGCCACCTGATTTTACAGAGACTCTAACACCTTTCACTCCACCTTCTGCGTTACTTAGAATATCTCTAATTCTTTTTGCAGCATTATCTGAAATAGTTATTACTTTTTTTTCAATCATAAATTCAAAGCTAGTTTTGCAACTTCTGACATTTTAGTCCTATCCCAAGGAGGATCCCAGACAATTTTAACAATAACCTCATCAAACAAATCTAAAAACTCAATAGCTTTTCTTACATTGTTAGGGATGCTTTGGGCCTCAGGACAATTGGGGCTGGTTAAAGTCATCTCTACTTCAACTTTTTTGTTATTATTTAGTAACTTTACATTATAAATAAGGCCTAACTCATAAATATCAACGGGTATTTCTGGATCGAAAATTGTTTTTATTTGATTTTTAATTTGATCTAAAATTTCTTCTTTTAATAACATTAGTCGATCACCTCAGAATTAATTGGCTGTTTTTGATTATCAAAAGCAGCTTTCAGAGTATGCCAACATAATGTTGCGCACTTTACTCTCATTGGAAACTTGTTAACACCAGACAAAGATTGAAATTTAATCTTTTCATTTTCTGTAAGATCTATTTTTTTTAAATCATTATTATCTTTGATCATTTTAAAAAAAGCATCTAATAGCTCTTGTGCTTTTTTTTCAGATTTATTTTTTACAATTTCAGTCATAATAGAAGATGAAGCCACAGAAATAGCACATCCTGAACCTTCAAAAGACAGATCGGTTACTATGCCTTTTTTATCTAAATTCAAATAAAGATGAATGTTATCACCGCATAAAGGATTATGACCTTTGGCATCGTGATTATATAATTTTAATTTTCCAAAATTTCTTGGCTTTTGACCATGGTCTAAAATCAAATCCTGATAAAGCTCAGTTAAATCCATTATTGTATTTTAAATAATTTTTTACATTTAAGGATGCTCTCGCACAAAGCATCAATGTCTTGTTTGACGTTATATACACCAACCGAAACTCTTAAAGATGAAGCGATATTAAATTTTTTATGTAAAATTTGGCAACAATGATGTCCGGCTCTAACAGCAATACTATCTTGATCAAAAACAGTTGATACATCATGCGCATGAATTCCTTTAATATTAAAAGAAAATAAAGAACTACTTTTATCTGGTTTTCCAACAAATATTATATTTTTCATTTTATTAAATTTGCTAATTGCATAAGAAATTAATTCATTCTCATGTTTTTCTATATTTTTAATTTTAGTAGTTTTTAAAAAATCAATAGCAAATTTTAGCGAAATAACTTCTGCTGCAGGCATTGTGCCCGCTTCAAATTTAGAGACGCCATTTGCAAAAGTGATATTTTTAATATCAACATCTTGGATCATTCCTCCGCCTCCCAAAAATGGATTAAATTTTTCAAACCATTTATCTTTCATAAATAAACAACCCACTCCTGTTGCTGCATACATTTTATGGCCCGAAAAAGCATAAAAATCACAATCTAATTCTTTAATATTAACTGCCGTATGCGCAACTGCTTGCGTACCATCAATGCACACAGGAATATTTTTTGATTTAGCGACTTCTATTATTTTTTTTAATGGTGTCTTTTTTCCTGTAACATTCGAAATATGCGTTAAGCTAATAATTTTTGTTTTATTGGTTATTAAAGATTTAATATTTGTAATATCTAGATTTCCGTCTTTATTTACTGGAATAAATTTTATCATTATCTTTTTTTTTCTTAAAAAATGCCAAGGAACATAGTTTGAGTGATGTTCCAATTCACTAAGCAATATCTCGTCTCCTGAATTTAAAAAATTTTCTCCAAAACACTTAGCAACTAAATTCAATGATTCAGTGGCATTTTTAGTGAATATTATGTCACCATTATATGCCTTTAAAAATTCTTTAAGAGTGCTTCTTGTAGATTCGTAATCTTCAGTGGCGTTTGCGGCTAAAGTATAAACACCTCTTCCTATATTTGAATATTTAGATCTATAAAAATTATCAATAGCATTGATAACTGAAATTGGCTTTTGTGAAGAATTGGCGCTATCAAGATAAACTAATTTTTTATATTTTTTAAATATTGGAAATTGCGATGTAACAGAAATACTCATGCAAATATCTCTTCTATTTTTTGTAAAAAGTAGTCCTTAAAAAACTCATCTGATATTTTTTCAATTAAATCATTCAAATAACCAGAAATGATTAATTTTTTTGCGTTATTTTTGGTAATTCCTCTAGCCATTAAATAAAACAATTCTTCTTTATTCAATGAAGTGGATGATGAACCGTGACTACATTTTACATCATCTGCATAAATTTCAAGCTCTGGCTTTGAATGAAAAATTGAATGGTCAGACAAAAGTAAACTTTTGATAAGTTGATATCCGTTTGTCTTTTGAGCAACAGAATCTACAAAAATTTTTCCTTGATAAATTCCTTTTGCGTCATCATCTATAATGCTTTTTGAAAATTGATAACTTTTGCAACTTTCGGCTAAATGATTAATTCTAACTTTTATTTCATGATTTTCATAATTTTTTAAAAACTGCAAATAATATAAATAACACTCTGCTAATTTTTCATTCAAATTGACTTCGATTTCATCGCGGATTGTTTTAATTTTACTTGAAAATAAAAAACTTTCATAAATTCCGGATGATTGAACATTAACTTTTTTAAAACGAAAAACACAATTATCTTCGTTATCAGAATTTAAAATATAATTTTTACAATTCGAATTATTTAAAACATCTATATTTGAATTTATATTAATTAATGTATTTTTATTTTTTACTTGGTACTTTTCTAGAATTTCAATATTAGAATTAGCATTAATTACAAAATAATTTTTTTGAAAAATTTGTTTTTGATTAACATCTTCATCGTAATTGTTATAAATAATTACTGGGAATAAAAATTTCACGCTTTCTTTGACTTCTAAATAAATACCAAAACATGATAGCGAATTATTTAATGAAACAAGTGGATTTTTTTTATTAGTAAATAATTTAAGTAAATTTTTATTATTATTTTTAAAAT
>CAIQAD010000024.1 GCA_903869725.1 uncultured Alphaproteobacteria bacterium
AAATTCAACTGATTTCATTAGTTTTGCCAAGGATCTAGGATCTGATCCGGTAATCGGTAACTGTATCATATTACTGACACAGTCTAGACCCTCGTTGATTACTTTAATAAAAATTATGTTTAAAAAACGTATTTCGGTAAAACAAGTTGAGGAAGGTATATCATTAAGTCCAAAATTTAATTCTGAAGGTCTAATTCCTGTTGTGACAACAGACTATAAAAGCAAACAAGTTTTAATGCATGGATTTATGAATAAAATTGCCCTTACAAAAAGCATTGAAACAGGAGAGGCATATTATTGGAGCAGATCAAGAAAAAGTCTTTGGCACAAAGGAGCTACTAGCGGTTTTGTTCAAAAAATAAAAGATATCAGAATTGATGATGATCAAGACTCTATTTGGATGAGCGTCGATATTGGAAATGGCGCTAGCTGTCATGTAGGCTATAAGTCTTGTTTTTACAGAAGTATACCATTAAAAAAAAAAAGTTCGCTTAAACTTATTTTTAAAGAAAAAAAGAAAAAATTTAATCCAAAAATTGTTTACAAAGGACAAGTAAATCCAACTAAGCTCTGATGTCCAATAATATCCAAATTTTATCACCTTTTGGTCCAAAAATTGGAAAATTAAAAATTCCAATAAAATTAATTAGTACAATTAACAAAAAAGTTGATCAAATTGCAAAAGACAAAAATCTTTCAAAAAAATTTGATTATAGTCAAAATTTAGTTGGACAAGTTAGTCAAGAAATAGAGCTTCCAAAAATATTTATTGAGAAGAGTTTAAAAAACTATTTATTTTTAGCTGTTAAAAATTTTATAAAGAAAACTTTAAATAAAAATATAACTAAATTTAAAATTAATAATATTTGGGTAGTTCGTCAATTTGAGAATGAATATAACCCGATACATTTTCATGATGGGCACATATCTGGTGTCGGTTATTTGAAAGTTCCAAAATCAATGGGGCAAAGTAAAAAATATAAAACTCATGAATTAAAAACTCATGGCACTATAGATTTTATTCATGGATCAAGAAATCTTTTGAGTAATAGTATTTATAATCACAAACCAAAGGTTGGAGACATGATTTTATTTCCAAATTATCTTATGCATACAGCTTATCCTTTTAAATCTTTTGAAGAACGTAGATCTTTTTCTTTTAATGCAGAAATTGATGAAAAAATAGCGAACGTCTTTAAACATGGATAAAAATCAAAAACAAAAAAATGTATTTGGAGAAAATATTGAACCATGCTCTATTAAACCTATTACAGGCTGGTTTCGAGATGGTTCATGCAATACCGATAAAAATGACATTGGAATGCATTGTGTTTGCGCAAAAGTGAATGATGATTTTCTTAAATGGTGTAAGGAAAATGGCAATGATCTAATAACACCTCATCCTGAATTTGGTTTTGAAGGATTAAAAGATGGAGATAATTGGTGCGTTTGTGCAAGTTGGGTTAAAAGAGCGATTGATGCGGGACATGGGTGTAAAATTTACTTGCGAAAAACGCATATAAAAACTCTAGAAATTATGCCTTTTGAAACTTTAAAAAAATACGCTGTTGATATCTCTTAATTAAAATACATCAATGTTCTCGTTTTGATTCTGTTTTGATTCCATTTTGAATCATAATCTCTCGTTTAAAGTGAATATGTGAATTATTTTTTTAACGTTAAATAACTTCCAACTAAAAAACCTAGGCCACCTAAAATCGCAACATAATATGCGGGCGCTAAAAAGCTATACGGAATTAAAAGACTTACAAAAATTGGGGTTAGCCCACCAAAAATTGCATAAGTGACATTATAAGAAAAAGATAGACCAGAAAATCTTACTTTTGGAGGAAAAGACATTGCTGCAATTGATGGAATAATACCTATTACTCCAACAAAAAAACCATTTAAACTATAAAAAAATAAAATATTCTCATAAGAAATATCTATTTGCTGATAGAGTAAAATAGAAGTTACTATTAAACCTAAACAACCAATTGCAAATACTTTTGTTCTTCCAAAATAATCCGCTAAAAAACCAAAAGCTAAACAACCAAAAGTTAAAAAAAATGTTGCATAAATATTTGCTTGCAAAGAAATCTGCGCAGGAACTTTAAATAACTTTTGCAATAATGACGGTGTCATTAATATCATTGTCACTATAGAAGCTGCAAGCACCCAAGAAATTAAAGCGCTTATAAAAACTGAAGACTTATGAAATTTAAAAACTTGTTTCAAAGGAATCTCACTCTTAGATAATTTTTTATGTATAGATTTAAATACAGGCGTCTCTTGAAGTTGTTGTCTTAAGAAAAAAGCGATTAATCCAAATACTCCTCCTATAATAAAAGGATAGCGCCAAACTCCAGATAAAATTTCAACTTGCGTAAAATATGAATTAATAAAAGTTGTAATAATTGCACCTATAAATATTCCACCTGTTAACCCCGCTGTCAAAGATGCGCAAGCAAAACCAACGTGACGAGGATTAACATGCTCAGCTACAAATACCCAAGCACCGGGTGCTTCTCCTCCAATTGCTGCTCCTTGCATCATTCTACACACTAACAAAAGTATCGGCGCCCATATGCCAATCGCAGAATATGTTGGCATAAATCCAATTGCAAAAGTTGGGATGGTCATTAAAAATATGCTGAAAATAAAAACTTTTTTTCGACCCTTAATATCTCCAAAGTGGGCCATGATAATTCCTCCAAGCGGTCTGCAGAAATATCCAACTGCAAATAATCCATACGTTTGTAATTGTCGCAACCAATCTGGCATTTCAGGAGAAAAAAATAACGTACCTATAACGCTTGTAAAATAGACGAATATAATAAAATCATAAAACTCAAGAACTCCTCCAAGTGAAGATAAAGCTAAAGTTTTGTATTGTTCACGAGTTAAAGATTGCATCCCCTCTTTTATATTAATGATTTTGCAATATTTGTCGAGCCACTGTTTCTGCTATCAGCATCACTGGTGTATTAGTATTGCCAGAAGTAATCGTTGGCATCGAAGACGCGTCAACAACTCTTAATCTTGATACACCTCTTACTCTACATTCAGAATCTAATACTGTAAGTTGATCCTCTACATTTCCATTTTCAGAAACTTTACCCATCGCACAAGTTCCTACTGGATGAAAAATTGTAGTTCCTAAATTTCTTGCGGCGTCAATTAAATCATTTTCAGATTGTATTTTTTCTCCCGGCAAAACTTCTTCCGGTTTAAAATGTTCCAAAGATTTACTTTTCATTATTTCTCTAGTTTTTCTTAGACCAGCAATAGTAACTTTTAGATCTTCTTCGGTAGATAAATAATTACAAAATATTTTAGGATACTCTAATGGATTAGAGCTAGTTAATTTTATCCAGCCACGCGACGTTGGTCGCAAATTACATACGCTTGGAGTAATTGCATTGTATGAATCTAAATTATCTCCAAACTTAGGTAATGACAGAGGTTGAACATGCCATTCTAAATTAGCGGTGATTTGGTTGTTATCACTCTTTGCAAAAGCTGCTAGATTTGATGGGGGCATAGTAAGTGGTCCTGTTCTAAATAACGCATACTGCGCAGCCATTCCAACCCTAGTAAAAAAATTTTTATACAAAGTATTTACTGTTCTGCAATTTGAAACTTTATAAATTGATCTAATTTGCAAATGATCTTGTAAATTTTCTCCAACCCCTTTTAAATGCACAATTGGATTTATACCTAGTGACTTTAAATATTCACTATCTCCAATTCCTGAAATTTGAAGTAAATGAGGTGAGCTTACTGCTCCAGCAGATAAAATAATTTCATTTGCTGTTGTTGTTATTTTAGACTTATTATTAATTAAAACTTCAAGTCCATAAGCCTCTGATTTTGAATTATTCCAAGCTTTTTTTTTTAAATTTTGGTTATTTAATGTTTTGTCTATAATTGGTCTTGTAAGAATCTTTAAAACTTGAGCATGAGTCATCACTGTTAAATTTTTTCTACTTCTAATAGGATGTAAAAAAGCATCTGCCATTGACCATCGAACACCTTTTTTTTGGGTAACTTGAAAATATGCGCAACCAAAATTGTCTCCTCTATTAAACTCTGGAATTGTTGGAATTCCACACTCTTTTGCAGCTTTTTGCCACGCATCTAATATTTTCCATCGAACTCTCGGTTCTTCAACTCTAATTTCCCCTTTGTTTCCATGCCATTCATTGCTTCCAGCAAAATAATCTTCTAAAAATTTAAAAGTTTCTAAAGAATTTTTCCAAGACCAGATATCGTCACCTGTTTTTTTAACCCAATTTTCATAATCATTAATTTGTCCGCGCATATACAACATAGCATTAATTGAGGATGATCCTCCTATAACTCTTCCTCTTGGATAATTAATAGATCTTCCATTTAAACCAGGATCGGGTTCTGTTTTAAAACACCAATCAGTTCTAGGATTTGCAATAGTATAAAGATAACCAATTGGAATTTTAATCCAAAACCAATTATCTTCGCCGCCAGCTTCTATTAATAATACTTTATGATTTAGATTTTTAGATAAACGATTTGCAAGTAAACAACCAGCGCTTCCAGCGCCTACAATAATCGTGTCAAAATGTAGACCCGTGTCAGTCATTTCTATTTAAATCACTTAACTGATTTAACTATTTTTTGATTACTTAAAAAAACATCTAAAGATTTTTTTAAAATATGATTAGAGTTTAACTCTGCAACATCATACATTTTTTCGGGACTATCTTGATCAATAAAAAAATCTGGAAGTATCATAGATCTAAATTTTAGTCCTTTATCAAAAATTCCATTCTCAGAAAGTAATTGAGCAACATGAGATCCGAATCCACCTACACTTCCTTCTTCAATTGTTATTAAAACTTCATGCGTTCTGGCAGATTCTAAAATTAATTTTACATCTAATGGTTTTGCAAAACGTGCATCTATAACTGTCGTGGATATTCCTTTATTTTCTAACTGTTGTGCTGCTTTTAAACATTCATGCAATCTTGTTCCCAAACTTAAAAGACAAATTTTATTACCTTGTTTTACAACATTCGCTTTACCAATTTTTAAAATCTCATTTATACTTGGAAGATCAACTCCATATCCATTACCTCTTGGATATCTAAAGGCGCATGGCTTATCATTAATATTTACTGCAGTATTAATCATTTTAACTAATTCTGCTTCATCGCTTGCCGCCATTACAATAAAATTAGGAAGTGTAGAAAGATAAGTAATATCAAAAGATCCTGCATGAGTTGGTCCGTCTGCCCCGATTAATCCTGCCCTATCAATTGCAAAACGGACTGGTAAAGATTGAATTGCAACGTCATGAACCACTTGATCATAAGCTCTTTGTAAAAAAGTTGAATAAATTGAAACAAATGGTTTATAACCTTCACCAGCTAAACCTGCGGCAAAAGTAACTGCATGTTGTTCTGCGATCCCTACATCAAAAGATCTTTTTGGAAATTTTTTATCAAAAACGTCAACTCCTGTTCCGGATGGCATTGCAGCAGTAATTGCGATGATTTTATTGTCAGCTTCTGCGTGTTTTACAAGCGTATCTCCATAAACTTTCGTAAAAGTTGGAACGTTGGTTGTAGAAGCAACTTGCTTTCCTGTAATTACATCAAATTTATTTACTCCGTGATATTTGTCTGAAGAATTTTCAGCTGGAATATAACCTTTTCCTTTCTTAGTTATTGCGTGTACTAAAAATGGTCCATTATATTTTGAATCTCTAACATTTTTTAAAATTGGAATTAATTGATTAAAATCATGTCCATCTATAGTTCCAACATAATAAAATCCTAGTTCATCAAATAAAGTTCCTCCAATAGCTAATCCTCTGAAATATTCTTCAAATCGACCAGCCCTTGTTTTTAATGATCTTGGCAAATAAGAAGAAATTTTTTTAAAAATACCTCTTAAACCTAAATAAGTTTTCCCTGATAACAATTTCACCAAATATGAACGCATCGCTCCAACTGGTGGTGCGATAGACATGTCGTTATCATTTAGTATAACAATTAATCTTGATTGCATTGCACCAGCGTTGTTCATAGCTTCGTAAGCCATTCCTGCACTCATCGCTCCATCACCAATAATTGCAACGACATTGTTTGTTCTTTTGTCTAAATCTCTAGCAACTGCCATTCCAAGTGATGCGGAAATCGAAGTTGAACTATGAGCTGCTCCAAAAGCATCATAAACACTCTCGGATCTTTTTGTAAAACCAGATAACCCTCCAGATTTTCTAAGGGTTCTAATTTTATCTCGTCTGCCTGTTAAAATTTTATGAGGATAAGACTGATGTCCAACATCCCATATTAATTTATCTTGTGGAGTGTCAAAAAGATAATGTAATGCGACCGTTAATTCCACAACTCCCAATCCAGCTCCAAGATGTCCACCAGTTACAGAGACTGCATCTATTAATTCTTCTCTTAATTCTTTTGCAATTTGAGGCAAATCAGAAACTTTTAATTTTCTTAAATCTTCTGGATACTTGATTGAGTCTAACAAAGGTGTTGTGGGCATTAGCGCTCTCTCTTTAATAAAAATTCAACTGAACTTATCAAGCTATAGGCTCTTGTTCCATATTTTTTTTCTAGTCTTTCTTTGATGCGATCAAATAGAAAATAGGCAAATTCAATTGTTTTATTAAATCCAATTTTGTTAAACAAAGTGGCTTTTCCTTTTTTATTATCCTTACGAGTTAATTTTCCAGTTTTTTTGCTATTTCCAAAAATATCTAAAAGATCATCTGTGATTTGAAATAATAATCCAATATCAAAACCAATTTTTTTCAGAAATATTCTATCCTTCGGTTTATTAGCTAAAATTGCAGCACTTTCTAAACAAAAACTTATTAATGCACCTGTTTTTTTATTTTGCATTTCTAAAATTTTATTTTTATCGATTTTCATTTTTTCAAATTTAAGATCTAAATATTGACCACCTGCTACCCCCTTATAACCTGAACAGCTTGAAAGAGCATAAACTAATTCAGATTTTATAGAAGACGAACATTTTAACTGATTTGAAGTTAGAATTTCAAAAGCAAGTGTAAGTAATGAATTACCAGCTAAAATAGTTGTCGACTCACCAAATACTTTATGGGTACTAGGCTTTCCTCTTCTAAAATTATCGTCATCCATACATGATAAATCATCATGCATTAATGAATAACTATGAACGCATTCAACAGCTGCGCCTACAGCAACTAAAATTTTTTTATTGAGTCTAAAAATTTCACCAGTATTACAAATTAAAAAAGATCTAAATTTTTTTCCACCAGAAAAAAGACCATAATTAATTGCATCAAATATTTTGGATTTTTCTTTTTTTTTATTTAAATAACGTTGAAGAAAAAAATCACTATTTTTGGCATTTTTAAATATCTGATTTTCTAAAATAACCATTAAGTTTAGGAATTTTTGAATTCTTTCGTAGAAAAAGTTCCGTCTTTATTAATCGTGATTTGATCTATTTTTAACGTAGCTTCTTTCAATTTTTGTTCACAATGATTTTTAAGTTGAATTCCTTTAGTATATTCTTCAATTGACGACTCTAGATCAATTGAACCATCCTCTAATTTTCCAACAATTTCCTCTAATTTAACTAAAGCCTCTTCAAAAGAAAGTTTCGCAATATCTGGAGAAGTTGAATTTTTTTTCATATAAGTAAAATATTAAAATTAGTACTTTATATTAAATAATTAATGAAAAATATCTATTCAAATATTTTAAAACCAACAAAAAAAAATTTAATTAGAGCTAAAATTGCTCTTGAAAAGGGAAACGTTATTGGTGTTCCAACCGAGACTGTATATGGATTGGCAGCAAATGCTTATAATACAGCGGCTATTAAAAAAATTTATAAAATTAAAAAAAGACCTCAATACAATCCTTTGATTGTACACTACAAAAATATAGAGGCAATTGAAAAAGATGCGGAATCTAATAAAAATTTTAAAAAGTTAGTAAAAAAATTTTCTCCAGGACCAATTACTTATGTGCTTAAAAAAAAGAAAAAATCTAAAATATCTCCTCTTGTAAGTAATAATCTTAAAACAATTGCAGTAAGGATACCTAACAACAAAATTATTATAAATATTTTAAATAAAATAAATTTCCCAATTGCAGCTCCAAGCGCGAACAAATCAAAATCATTAAGTCCAACAACAGCTAAACATGTAGCTCAAGAATTTAATAACAACTTAAATATAATTTTAAATGGAGGTAAATGTAAAATTGGCCTTGAATCAACTGTAATAGATTTAACCGGAAAACCAAAAATATTAAGAGAAGGTGGACTTCCATCAGAAACTATCATGAAATATTTGAAAATTAAATTTTCAATAAAAAAAAATAAAAAAATAAAATCACCTGGTTTAGTTGGTTTGCACTACTCTCCTGGTGTTCCAATTTACTTAAATAGACTAAAACCATTCCCAAAAGGAGCGTTAATTATGTTTGGTAAAAATAAGTCTAGGAAGAAAAATTTTTTTAATTTAAGCAATCAGTCAAATATAAATGAAGCAGCAAAGAAATTTTTTAATATTTTAAGAATTATAAAAAATAAAAAATATAAATCTATTTGCGTTAACAAAATTCCGAATAAAAGTTTAGGAAAGGCAATTAATAATAGATTAATAAGAGCATCTCAGTATTAATTTAATCACAGTAGAATTAAATTTATTTGGACTTGTGATCTGGCACGCTGCCTCATCATCTAATTCTAAATAATTAGAGTTTAAAATTTTAGTGGCGCCTAAAAGCGCTACTAAATGATTAACAAACTTAATTTATTATAAATCTTTAAAATTTACTAAGCTTAAAATTTAATTATCTGCTAACTTATATTTGTAATTTTATCCCAAAAATTACTTTTATTGAATAGAATAACAATAAATATAAGGTTTAAATGTCTATTAAATATTCAATTATGGAATGCGCAATAGAAAATTCTATTATTGCGATGGGTTCATGCGTTTACACTGTATCTCATGTTTATATTCGCAATAAATTTTTGAGTAAAATTTCTTAAGCAACATGGATATAATAAACACAATCAAATCTTGCAATAAATTTGATGGATTGAGTTGTTAAATTGCTATTACTAATGATCTTAATAATCTAATAATTAAATTACGAAAACAACTAAATTAACGTAAAAATAATTTTGCAAAAATTTATAAAAATATATTTTTATTTTTTAATAAAAATTTTAATAATAAATTTAAAAAAACAACTACAATGAATGAGAATATTATAGAAGTTAGACATTTATCAAAACAATTCAAAAACCATTTAGCGGTAGATAATATTTCTTTTGATGTAAAACGATCAGAAATAAAAGGAATTTTAGGAGCTAATGGTGCCGGTAAATCAACAACTATCTCCATGTTGCTTGGTCTTCTAATTCCAACTAAAGGAAGTGTTAATATTTTATCAATTGATATTTTAAAACATCGTTACAAAATTCTTAATAAAATAAATTTTTCTTCTCCATATGTTGATCTTCCAAAAAAATTAACTGTGAGACAAAATTTATATATTTACGGTATGCTTTATGGTGTCAAAAATATTAATAAAAAAATTAAAAATATTGCAAAAGAATTAGACTTCGAAAAACTTTTAGAGAACAAAACTGGTGAGCTTTCTTCTGGACAAAAAACTAGAGTATCATTAGGCAAAGCAGTTATTAATGATCCTGAAATTTTATTTCTTGATGAACCTACAGCCTCTTTAGATCCTGATACAGCTGATCGAGTAAGAACTTTTTTTGAAAAATTTGTCAAAAGTCATAAAACAACAATTATTCTTGCAAGTCATAATATGGAAGAGGTAAAAAGACTTTGCAATACTGTAATGATGATGAAAAATGGCAAAATCACAGATCAAGGCACACCTAATCAACTCATTAACAAGTATGGAAAAAAAAATCTTGAAGAAGTTTTCTTAAAAATTGCGAGGCAAGAATGATGTTATCGATTAAGAGAATAATTGCCCTAGTTTTAAGATACTTTTTTTTAATAAAATCATCTGCTCCAAGAATTTTAGAATTAATGTATTGGCCTACATTTCAAATGATTTTATGGGGACTTATTTCAAAACATTTAATGACTTCTAGTGATTGGGTTGCTCAAACTAGCGGCGCACTTATTTCAGGTGTTTTATTATGGGATGTCTTATTTAGAAGTCAGCTAGGATTTTCTTTATCATTTTTGGAAGAGATTTGGTCAAGAAATTTAGGACAACTATTTGTAAGTCCTTTAAGACCTTTAGAAATGGTTTTATCACTAATTACCATTAGCTTTATAAGAACTTTTATTGCTCTTGTTCCAGCAGTCTTACTTGCTATTCCATTTTATTCATTTTCCATATTTCAAATGGGCATCAGTCTAATGTTTTTTTTTGCAAGCTTACTAATGACAGGTTGGATACTTGGAATATTTATTATATCTGCAATTATTCGTTTTGGAGTTTCTGCTGAAAGTTTAGCATGGGGAGCTATTTTCGCTTTAGCTCCAATTAGCGCTGTTTATTATCCTGTTACAACGCTTCCAATTTGGCTCCGGGGAATTTCATTATGCTTACCACAAACTTATGTATTCGAGGGAATGAGAGAGGTTCTATTTACTAATCAAATTAATATTGAATATTTTATAAAATCAGTTGGTTTAAATATATTTTATGGAATTATTGCAGTGATTATTTTCTTAATTTCATTTGACGGAGCAAGACGACGTGGTGGACTAATTAATACAGGAGAATAAATATAAAAATAAATTTTAATTTTGTGGTAGAATAATAATTATTATAAATGAAACAATTTTCAGATCTTACAGAGCAAGAAGTTTTGGCTTTAGCTGTTACAAATGAACAAGAAGCTAGCAGAATATACCGTGACTTCGCTGATGGCCTTAAAAAAGAATATCCAACTTCAGCAAAGGTTTTTGAAGAAATGGCGGATGAAGAACTAAAACATAGTACAATGATTTTAGATCTTTATCGTAAAAAATTTGGTGAACATCTTCCTCTTATTAGACGTCAAGATGTTAAAGGTTTTGTTGAATACAAATCTCCTTTATGGTTAACAAGACCGCTTGGACTAGAGCAAGTCGCAAAATTTGTGGAGTCTATGGAATTTGAAGCTGTACGATATTACAAAACAGCCGCAGAAAGTGTAAAAGATCAAGAAATAAAAAATTTATTAATTAAATTAGCTGTCGCTGAAGAAGAACATAAAGACTTTGCGCATAATTCTGAATCGGCTGTAAATACAGCTGATCTTGCACATGAGCAAAAAGTTGCAAGAAGAGTTTTTGTACTTCAATTTATTCAGCCTGGTCTAGCTGGTCTAATGGATGGATCAGTTTCAACTTTAGCTCCGCTTTTTGCTGCAGCATTCGCAACACACAGTACTTATCAAACTTTCTTAGTTGGTCTAGCGGCTTCAGTTGGTGCTGGAGTTTCTATGGGATTTGCGGAAGCACTATCTGATGATGGTTCTTTAACGGGGAGAGGCACTCCTTGGATTAGAGGATTAATATGTGGTTTAATGACTTTTTTAGGAGGAATACTTCATAGTCTTCCCTACCTAATTAATAATTTTTTATACGCAACTATAATAGCAATAGCATTTGTAATTTTTGAACTTGGAGCAATTTCTTATATTCGTTATCGTTTTATGGACACGCCATTTTTAAAGGCAACAATACAGATAGTCATTGGTGGCGCGATTGTTTTTATAGCAGGAATTTTAATTGGGATATCTTAATTAAAAATAAAAGCGCATTAAAGATTATTTTAATGCGCTTTTATAACACAATCATTTATTTAAGGTGTTGGAATCACAGGAGCAATATAACTAAATGTGCCACCTAATATCCACAGTAAGAAAAGCACAACTGGAATGTGAACAATTAATTGTACAAACGTAAAACCGACAATTTCTCTAGCTTTGACACCAATAATACCCAGTAATGGTAACATCCAAAATGGATTTATAAGATTTGGCAATGCTTCTGCAGCATTATAAATCTGAACTGCCCAACCTAGATGATATTTAAGATCATTTGCAACTTGCATAACATAAGGTGCTTCTACGATCCATTTTCCTCCGCCAGATGGAATAAATAAACCAAGAAATGCAGAATAAAGACCCATGATCACAGCATAACTATCGTGTGATGCGATGCTCACGAAAAAACTAGCAATGCTCTGTGCTAAGGTGTGACCGTCCGATCCTTTAACTGTAGTCATTATAGTTGAAATGACAGCATACAAAGGAAATTGAATCAAAACTCCAGCGGTTGCGGGAACAGAATTAGTCACAGCGTTCAAAAAACTTTTTGGACGCCAATGCAATAAAGCTCCGACCATCAGGAATATAAAATTATAAGTATTCAAAGCTGAAATCGCAATTATTGCAGATTTAGTAGAAAACTCTTGATATATCCAACCGGCAGCTAATATTGAAAGTAAAATAATTAATAACGGACTATACTCTAGCCATTCTCCCGGTCTACTTTGTGTTTCTAAGCCAGAAGATGCTTTAGAAAGATTTACTCCACAACTTCTCGCATCTTTAGCGGAACTTGCTCCAGGCGCAGATAAAAATGAAATTAAAATAGATACAATCATCAAAATTCCAAGCAGCACTGCAGATTGCCAAGTAAAAATTGTCTGAGTAAAAGGAATAACCCCTGTAATCGCAAGCAATGTTGGTGGAAGACTTCCTGGATTTGCCTGAAGTAATGCAGCTGAAGATGATAATCCTAAAGCCCAAACGGCACCCAATCCTAAATATGCAGCTGCTCCAGCGGCACGGTAATCCATTTTAAGTTCTGTTCTACGAGCTAAAGCTCTAACTAACAGTCCACCAAAAACTAAAGACATGCCCCAATTTAAAAGTGAAGACAACATAGTCATAAGAGCAACCCAAGCAACAGCAGATTTTCCATTATCAGGATATTCTGCAAGTCTATCTATGAGTCTCATCACGGGTGGAGAAACAGCAACCACATAACCACCTATAACTATAAAAGCCATTTGCATAGTAAACGGAATAAATGTCCAAAAACCATTTCCAAAAGCAATAGGCACATCCATCGGATTAGCTCCGATAGCTAAAGCACCTAAAGCAACAATAACAACAGCGACAGCTGCAAATACCCATGTATCTGGAAACCATTTTTCAGACCAACCGGCACAACAAATTGCAAAACGTGCAATAGCACTTTTTTCATTAGAACTACTCATTAATCCCCCTTTTTATTATTTAGAAATATATTAGCATGATTAATAAAGTCTTAAATTGCAAAAGAATGTAATATTTCCAATGACTATTTAATCTATACTACCTAAGCGTTTATTAGATATTAAAGCATTCTTAAATATGTTTTAAATTAAAAAATATTTATTTAAGCAAACGGTCTTGTAGTGAAATGGATATCATCCTAGTCTTCGAAACTAGAGTTCTAGGTTCAAGTCCTAGCAAGACCGCCAAATCATGACAAAAAATAACTACAAATTAGAAATCAAAGAAAAGTATAATAACAAAAGATTAGATTTTACAATTGCTTCTCTTATTCCAGAAATAAGCAGAACAAGAATTAAAAATATTATTAATGCAGGTTTTGTAAAAGTGAACAACGAACAATCATTTGAGGCCTCTAGAAAAATTAAAACTCAAGATATTATAGAAGTTATCATTCCAGAAGCAAAAGAAGTAGATATAAAACCGAGAAACATAAAACTAGATATTCGTTACGAAGATGATGACTTATTGATAATTAACAAATCACCTGAAATGGTTGTGCATCCAGGAGCAGGAAATTATGACAACACTTTAGTAAATGCTTTAATGTTTCATTGTAAAAATAAATTATCAACTATCGGTGGAGAATTAAGGCCAGGAATTGTTCACAGAATTGATAAAGGCACTAGCGGACTATTAGTAGTCGCAAAGAACGATAAGGCTCATATCTTTTTGTCTGAGCAATTTGCGGCGCATACAGTTAAGCGTGTATACGAGCTTTTGGTTTATGGAAGAATTAAACCAAGCTTTGGAAAAATAACTTCTCTTATTGGCAGAAGTAAATTTAATAGAAAAAAAATGAGTATTAACACATCCCGCGGAAAATCAGCAATTACTAATTATCAGACAATAGAATTTTTTACTGGAAAGCGGATTCCTGACTTAAGTTTAATTGAGTGCAGATTAGAGACTGGCAGAACTCATCAAATACGTGTTCATCTCTCTACCTATGGCAATCCTATTGTTGGAGATCAAATTTATGGAAAAACAAATAAGTTTATAAAAAATGTTGATCCTGAATTTCAAGAATTAATAAATAATTTTAAACGTCAAGCATTACATGCAAGATTTATTGGATTTATTCATCCTACATCCAAAAAAAAGATAGAATTTGCGTGTGAAAAGCCTAAAGATTTTGAGAAACTTCTAAAAACCATAAAAAAACTTAAAAACTAAGATCTTGTTTAAGAATAAATTGTGATTAAATAGCACTTATGGAAAAAATATCTAATTCCAATCTCCCAATCTCTCTTACTCCCGAAGGTAGTTTAAATTCTTATTTATTAAAAATAAGAAAATTCCCAATGTTAGAACAAGAGCAAGAATACATTCTTGCCAAGAACTGGAGAGATAAAGGAGATCGTGAAGCAGCTCATGTATTAGTTACCAGCCACTTAAGGTTAGTTGCAAAAATTGCAATGGGATACAGAGGGTACGGACTTCCAGTTGGTGAATTAATTTCTGAAGGAAATATCGGATTGATGCAAGCAGTTAAAAAATTTGATCCAGAAAGAGGATTTAGACTTGCCACATATGCTATGTGGTGGATTAAAGCAGCGATTCAGGAATACATATTAAGATCTTGGAGTTTAGTCAAAATTGGAACAACAGCTGCACAAAAAAAATTATTTTTTAATCTTAGAAAAATTAAAAGTCAAATTTTTGCAATTGAAAGTGGCGATATGACTCAAGCTCACGTATCTGAAATTGCAAATCGATTAGATGTAGGTGAAGATGAGGTAATTTCTATGAATAGAAGAATGGCAGGACATGAAAAATCTTTAAACAAAACTATTTCAGATGAGGACCAAAATGTTCAATGGCAGGATTGGCTTGTTGATGAAAACGCAGATCAAGAACTCATAATATCACAAAGACAGGAACTAAATCAAAGACACGCCTTACTGCAAAATGCAATGAAAGTTCTTGATAAAAGAGAAAAAGAAATTTTGCACGATCGTAAGCTTTTAGATGAACCTAAAACTCTTGAAGAGTTAAGTCAAAAATACAAAATTAGCAGAGAAAGAATTAGACAAATTGAAAATCGAGCATTTGAGAAAGTGCAAAAAGCTATGCTTGATGACTCAAACAAAAAAAATCTACTTACCCATTAAAAGGGTTTTCGATTAAAATACTATCATCTCGTTCAGGACTTGTTGAGATACTGCTTATTTTAACTCCGACAAAATCTTCTATTGCGGCAATATATTCTTTTGCCTTCTGTGGCAATTCATTAAAATTTCGAATTCCTTTAGTTTCTGATTTCCAACCTTTATAAGTTTTATAAATTGGAATGACATCAAACTGATCTTCAGAAGCACTTGGAAAGAAATCCACCTCTTTTCCTCGTAACAAATAGCCTGTACAAAATTTAATTTCATCTAAAGTATCCAAAACATCAAGTTTTGTTAAAGCAATTCCAGTAATTCCTGAAATTGTTGCGGCTTGCCTTACAAGAACACCATCAAACCACCCGCATCTACGTTTTCTTCCAGTTACAGTTCCAAATTCATGACCTCTTTCACCAATAGTCTCTCCAATTTTATCGGTTAACTCTGTGGGAAACGGACCGCCTCCAACTCTTGTTGTGTATGCTTTAGTAATACCAAGAACATAGTCTATAGATTTTGGACCAGTTCCTGATCCAACAGATGCTGTCCCAGCAACTGTATTAGATGATGTTACATAAGGATATGTTCCATGATCAACGTCCAAAAGTATTCCCTGCGCTCCTTCAAATAATATTCGTTTATTTAATTTTTGAAACTCTGCAAGTTTTTTCCATACTGGTTGGCTATATATTAAAATATTTGGAGCAATCTCTAATAAACTTTTAATTAATTCATTAGATTTATATATCTTTTTACTTAAGCCTTTGCGAATAGCATTGTGATGTTCTAAAATTACCTCTAATCTTTTTTCAAGATTTGTTTTTGATCTTAAATCCATTACACGAATAGAACGTCTTCCAATTTTATCCTCATACGCAGGTCCAATTCCTCTTCTAGTAGTTCCAATCTTTGACGAGCCAGCCGCATCTTCTCTGATTTCATCCATTTCTTTATGAAAAGGCAAAATAAGAGTTGCTGTATCAGATATAATTAAATTATTTTCGTTTACTTCTACTCCCTTTTTTTTTATTTCATTAATTTCTTCTAACAAAGCCCATGGATCGATAACAACACCATTTCCAATAATTGAGATTTTATTCGGCCTTACAATTCCTGATGGCAATAATTTTAATTTAAAAATTTTTCCATTAATTACTAAAGTGTGGCCTGCATTATGCCCCCCTTGAAAACGAACTACAACATCAGCTTCTTCGGAAAGCCAGTCTACAATCTTGCCTTTGCCCTCGTCCCCCCATTGAGAGCCTACAACCACAACGTTTGTCATAAGTAATTAATTAATAGGTCAGTGTTTGTTTCTAATTTATTTATTTTAATATTGCCATATGATTAATCGGTCCGTGCCCTCTTCCAAATTTTGGATTGAGCTTAATTGCTTTATGAACATAATGAATTGCAAGTTTGCACGATTCGTTCACAGTAAATTTTTTTGCTAAAAAACAAGCAATTGCAGTGGATAAAGTACATCCGGTTCCATGTGTGTTTTTAGTATTTATTCTATTATTTTTGAAGATGTTGATACTATTTTTAGAAACTAAAACATCTTCGATAAGTTTATTATTATTATGACCGCCTTTTATTAAAACAAATTTTGGACCAAAACCTAATAATAATTTTGCTGCATAAATCATATCAGTCAAAGTTAAAATTTTATTACCGATTAATGCCTCGGCTTCAGGAATATTTGGAGTAATGATAGTAGAGAAAGGAAAGAGTAAATTTTTTAAATGATCAATAGATTGATCATTTATTAATTTTTGACCGCCTTTTGCAATCATTACGGGATCAATTACAATATTTTTAAATTTATATTTTTTGAAAGATTTAAGTACTTGTTTTATGATTTTAACATCATGTAGCATTCCAACTTTTATACTATCAGGATATATATCGTTAGCTGAAAAAGATATTTGATTGTAAATTTCTTTTGGAGATATAGAAATTATAGATTTAACTCCAGTTGTATTCTGAGCAGTAATTGCTGTTATTGCAGTCATTGCATATACACCATTGACTGTTGCGGTTTTTATATCTGCCTGGATACCTGCACCTCCACTTGAATCAGAGCCTGCGATTATTAATATTTTACAATTTATCTTCAAAATACAATTAGCTAATTATTTTTTTTATTTCTTTGATTGTTTCTGTGATTAGTTTTTGATTATTACTCTCGACCATTATTCTAATTAAATTCTCTGTTCCTGACCTTCTGATAAGTAATCTGCCATTATTTTGTAATTTACTATTTAATTGTCTAATTTTATTTTTAATATATTTTTTATCTATAACGTAACGATTTCTAATGCTAACATTCTCTAATATTTGTGGAACTTTCTTAAATACAGAAAATACTTTACTGGCTTTACCGAATTCTTTTAAAGAAAACAAAACTTCAAGAGCAACTAATATTCCGTCGCCCGTTGTTGCAAAATCACCTAAAATAATATGACCTGACTGCTCGCCTCCTAAATTATAATTAAGGTTGAGCATTTTTTCTTTAACATGCTTATCTCCTACATCAGCTCTATAAAATTTAATTTTTTTACTTTTAAAATAGTTTTCAAGTCCTAAATTAGTCATTAACGTTCCAACTACTCCACCTTTTAAAAGCTTTTTTTCATGCCATCTTTTGGCAATTACTGCTAAAATCTGGTCTCCATCAACAATCTCTCCTTTTTCATCACACATAATAATACGATCACCATCTCCATCAAATGCTATGCCAATATCTGCTTTATATTTTCTTACATGTTGTTGAATTAAGTATGGATGAGTAGATCCACAATCTTTATTAATATTGAAACCATCAGGTTTATTTCCGATGTTAATAACATCTGCTCCTAATTCCCAAAAAATTGTAGGTCCTGCTTTATAAGAAGCGCCATTTGCGCAATCTAAAACAATTCTAAGCCCAGATAAATTAAAGGATCTTGGAAAATTACTTTTTATAATTTCTATATATCGCGCATTAGCATCTTCTATTCTTTTTGCTCTACCTAAAAACTCTGGCTTAACTAAATATTTTTTAATGTTGCCATCAATTAATTTTTCAATTTTTTTTTCTGTAGTTTCAGAAAGTTTCATTCCGTCTGGACCAAATAATTTTAATCCATTATCAATATAAATGTTATGAGATGCTGTTAACATTATTCCAAGATCTGCCTTCATAGACTTAGTTAACATTGCAAGTCCATTAGTTGGCAAAGGCCCAAATAATAGAACATCCATGCCAGCAGAAATTAATCCTGAAACTAAAGCTGGTTCAAGCATATAGCCAGATAATCTAGTATCTTTTGCAATAACTGCTCTATGTTTTTGTTTTTTTTTAGAGGTAAAATATGCTCCAGCCGCAATACCAAAGCGAAAAAACATATCTCCAGTAATATTGCCTTTGTTTACCTCTCCACGAATACCATCTGTTCCAAAATATTTTTTCATTCTTGTATCAAAAATTGAGAGTAGACTTTTAAAGCTTGTTTTGCTTCATTTATATCATGTAGACGAAATATTTGAATACCTTGTTGATATGCATACAGAACTGCTGCTAAAGTTCCTCCGAGTCTATTTAGAGTGTTATTATCATTCATAATTCGTCCTATAAAGCTTTTACGTGATGGTCCAATCATTACTGGGTACCCCAAAGTATGAAAGAGTGAAATTTTTGATATCAATTGCAAATTATGCTCCAAAGTTTTTCCAAATCCTATGCCTGGATCGATAATAATTTGATTTTCACTAATTCCTTTATTATTTATTAAAAAATTAATTTTATTTTCAAAATAATCATAAATGTCTAACAAAACATTGTCATAATTTGGATTAACCTGCATATTTTCTGGATTTCCTTGAGAATGACTTAAAATTATTGGCTTTTTAGATTCTTTTACAACTTCAACAGAAGCATCGTCATAATCTAAAGCCGAAACGTCATTAAATAAGTCCACATTATTTTCTACACCAAATTTCATAACTTTTGATTTACGAGTATCTAAAGAAATTAGCTGTTTCGGAAAATTTTTTTTAATTAATTTTATAATATCATCTATTCTTTTAATCTCTTCCGAAGAATCAATTGTTAATGCTCCTGGTCTTGTTGACTCTCCACCAATATCTATAATTGTAGCTCCAGCATTAATCATATTTTTAACATGAATAATTGCACTTTCTGAATTCATAAATTTACCACCGTCGGAAAAGCTATCAGGCGTAACATTCAATACTCCGATTATCTGTGGATTATAAAAATCTAAATTTAAAAAAAAATTTTTTTTAATACTTAATTTTTTTAAATCATTAAAATTTTCTTCTGAACAGTTATTGATTGTAATTTCAGAAATTTTAAGTTTATTAGAAATTAAACTATCTCTTTTTAATATTTCAATACTTGCAAAAGCAACATCATCAAGTCCAAAAAGACTTTTTGCTTCGTTCTTATTAATTAATTTTTTAGCTTTAAAACCAAAGATAAAATTAGTTGGTCTTAGATAACTGCTTTTCATAATGAAAAGTGATTTTAAGATTGTGTCTTAGGTTTTAATCCCATGGCACCTAATGCGCTGCCTAGATTTCTTTTTGAAGAATCGTCATCATGTAAAGAAATACGTTTTGGATAAATATTTTTAAATACAATATTTTTAATTTCATCTCCCGTTAAAGTTTCATATTCAAGTAAAGCTTTTGCTACCTTATGTAGATCATCAATTTTTTCTGAGAGAATAACTTTGGCTCTATTGTATCCTGCGTCTATAATTTTTTTTACTTCGCTATCAATTTTTTTTGATGTTTCTTCAGAAACTGTTTGTGTTCTTGAAACTGATCTTCCTAAAAATATCTCTTCTTCATTTTCCTGATAAGCTACAGTTCCTAATTGATCGCTCATTCCATATCTTGTAACCATATTCTTTGCCATTTTAGTAACCATTTCAATGTCAGAAGAAGCTCCCGAAGTTACCTTGTCATACCCAAAAATTAATTCTTCTGCAATCCTTCCGCCCATAGCAACTGAAATATCACCATACATTTTTTCTCTAGTCATAGATAATTGATCTCTTTCAGGTAGCCTCATTACCATACCTAAGGCTCTACCTCTTGGAATAATTGTTGCTTTATGAATAGGATCTGAGGTTTTTTCATTTAAAGCTACTACTGCATGTCCGCCTTCATGATAAGCAGTTAATGTTTTTTCCTCTTCTGTCATTACCATAGATCTTCTTTCTGCACCCATCATTACTTTGTCTTTAGCTTCTTCAAGATCAATCATGGTCACAATTCTTTTATTTTTTCTTGCTGCAAGCAAAGCAGATTCATTCACAATATTTGCAAGATCTGCTCCTGAAAAACCAGGGGTTCCTCTAGCTATAGTTCTTGGATTAACATCTGGTCCTGTAGTAATTTTTTTCAAATGTACTTTTAATATTGCTTCTCGTCCAATAATGTCTGGGTTAGGAACTACAATTTGTCTGTCAAATCTTCCTGGTCTTAATAAAGCAGGATCTAAAACATCTGGTCTATTAGTTGCTGCAACTAAAATTACTCCTTCATTGGCTTCAAAGCCATCCATCTCAACTAGTAATTGATTTAAAGTTTGCTCACGTTCATCGTTTCCTCCGCCTAAACCTGCTCCTCTACTTCTTCCAACCGCATCAATCTCATCAATAAAAATAATACAAGGCGCATTTTTCTTTCCTTGTTCAAACATATCTCTTACTCGAGAGGCTCCAACTCCTACAAACATTTCAACAAAATCAGATCCTGAAATAGTAAAAAAAGGAACGTTTGCTTCTCCAGCAATTGCTCTTGCTAATAAAGTTTTACCTGTACCTGGAGGTCCAATAAGCAAAGCTCCTTTGGGAATTCTTCCGCCAAGTTTTTGAAATTTGCGAGGATCTTTTAAAAATTGCACAATTTCTTCTAACTCCTCTTTAGCCTCTTCAATTCCAGCAACGTCTTGAAAAGTAACTCTTCCTTGAGCTTCTGTTAAAAGTCTAGCTTTAGATTTGCCGAAGCCCATAGCTCCTCCACGACCTCCTTGCATTTGTCGCATGAAAAAAACCCAAACTCCTATGAGTAATAACATAGGAAACCAAGATAAAAGTATGCCCCATATTGAAGGTCCTTTTTCTTCTTTAGGACCTGCAGAAATAGAAACTCCCTTTGAGTTTAATTTATCTACAAGATTTGGATAATTCGGAGCGTAGGTTTTAAAATTTTTTCCATTGGAATAAACTCCTGAAATTTCATTTCCTCTTATATCAACTGACGTAACATTTCCTTTATCGATATCAGATAAAAAAGTAGAAAAAGGTAATTCTGTTTTTCCGGTCAAAGAGCTAGGATTTTGAAACAAATTATACAAGCCAAGGACAAGAAGAATTATCATGCCCCACATCATTAAGTTTCTTAAGTTCATATTGTAAAGGTAATCATTATTTCAGAATAAACAAGCGATAATCTTAATTAAATCTTAAATAATTAACGTCAAAACTATCTTTTTTCACCTTAAGTTTGTTATTTGTAAAATTTATAAAAGGCACAAATAAAAGTTCATTTTTCAAGTTCCAAAAAGAAGGTAAAGTTTTAATAGCTAGTGTTGGAATTGTATGAATCTTCTTCTGAAATTTATATTGCTTAATTACTGATAGTCCTTCTTTACCTAATTTCTTAACTAAAATTCTACTCTGAATACTAGATTTGTTTACAACAACAAATCTATCATCCCATATTTTTTTTAAATTTTGTTTATTTAATAATACGATTGACATATTTCTTTCTTCTCTAAAAAAATTTATTATATTTTTATTTTTTTCGACTAAACAACCACCAAGTGTTGCTGACTTGAATTGTTTTAACGAAATATTTTTAATGAGCTTTGTTAAATTTTCAGAGCGTGGTGGATAGTATTCACCTGAAACATAATGCAAAGCTTTAATAAAAACCCTAAATATAATTTCTTGAGCTTCATTATTAAAAATTGAATAATTTAAGGAGGCATAACCTTCTTTAAAAAAATTTAGATATTTTTTTTCTGATTTCAAAATATAAAAATCTAAAGATTTTTTAGCATAATTTAAATTATTAATTGTTTTAATAATTCTAGAAGTATTAAATCCTTCTTTTTTTAATTTATTTTGAAACTTTCTAATTCTAACTCTTAAAAATTTATTATTTACATTAGAAGGATCTTCAATCCAAGATCTATAAATTTTTTTAGTTATATAAATTAAATCTAATTTGGAGAAATTAAGCAACGGTCTTACAATGTAAAAATTGCTTAGTGCTTGTGTCAATTCTTCTAATGAAGTAAGTCCTTTTATACCACTTCCTCTAACCAATCTAATATAAAAATTTTCAATCAAATCTTCTTGGTGATGAGCTAAAATTAAATATTTAATATTATTTTTTTTGCAGAAATTCTGCATTAAATCATATCTTAAATCTCTAGCTCTTTTTTGAATATTTGATGAAAATTTTTGACCACTATAAGTTAAAATCTTTGCATTAATATTATTTTTTAATAAATTTTTTAAAGTTTTCTTTGCTTCTATAGCAGACTCCTTTCTAAGCCCATGATCGACGATTAATGCTATAAATTTATTTTTATTTTCAAGACTATATAATTTAGCAAGAATACTTAGAGATAAACTGTCAGCACCACCAGAAACCGCAATTGCAAATTTTTCTTTACCAATATTAGTGGTAATTTTTTCTCTAAAGTCTAAATAAATTTTATTTACTTTTTTGTCTTCTAAAAGAGCTAAATTAACTGCAATTAAACCTTTTCTTTTCATAAGATGCTTTTTGCAAAACAGAAGGGTCGGTTTTAGGATATGCCTCTTTAAGACTCAACATCATTTTACACCCTTGTTGGACTTCACCAAGCTCTGCTAATGATACTCCTAGTTTTAACAGATTTTCCGGAGCTTTCGTACTTTTGGGATACTTTTGATAACCTGCTAGATAAGCTCTAGCAGCATCTTCATAAAGTTGTCTAATATAAAAAGTTTCACCATACCAAAATTGTGCATTACCAGAAAGTTCATGATCAGGATGTTGGTAAACAAATTCTCTAAATGCATGTTCAGCATCTTCAAATTTTCCATTTTTTAAAAGATTCATTGAAAATTTATATTGTTCCGATGGAGATTTTTTTGGCAAAATTTTAATTATTGGTAAATTATTTTTATTCTCATCTTCAGTTACTACTTTTATATTCTTTAATAATTTATCTTTTTCTTTAGTTGCATCATAATCTTGTGGGGGTTCTTTAGATAAATCTTTCTCTATTATAGGAGATTTTTTTTCAGAAATTTCATTTGTTGATTTATAGCTTTCTAACTGCTGAAGTCTTAGTTGACTATCTTTTTCAAATTTATTCAACTGATTATTTAACTGTTCAATCTTATAATTATTCTCTTCAAATCTAGATGTTAGTTGATTAATTTGTTTTTGTAATTCTGAAATTTTATTTAATTGAAGAGTTAATGCTTCACTAAAATTATTTTCAGAAGTGCTTGTGGGAGAATTTTTACTATAAACTGCTTTTTCTAGAGTCTTTATATCTTTCTGAATTTGTTCTAATTGATTTTTTAATTGATCAGTATCTTGATCAGCAAAAACAGTTCCAATAGATAAAAGTAATAAGATTGCAAATAAGCAAAATATATTTTTAAAAGACATAATATTAATATAAAATGAAATTAACTCGATATTAATGGCAAAAAAAAGACCCCGATTTTAATCGGGGTCTTTTTGTAAATATATAAAATATTAGTTAGTAGTTTTAACTGTAACAGATCTCCTGTTTTGTGCCCACGCTTGAGCATTTGAAGCAGGATTAGCTGGTTTTTCTTTTCCATAGCTAATTACTTTAATTCTGTCAGATGAAATTCCATTGCTAATTAAAAAATCTTTAACAGAATTAGCTCTTTTTTCACCTAAAGCTAAATTATATTCTCTTGTACCTCGTTCGTCAGCATGCCCTTCTATTACGACTTTTAAACTAGAATTAGTTTTTAAATAAGTAATTTGCTTACTTAATGTCTGATTAGCTGTTGGAGTTAAATCAAATTTGTTAGTTGCAAAGAAAACTCTGTCAGGAACCCCATCTGCTAAAAATTTGACGGTTTCTGTTCCTGTGTAAGCATCACCATTAGACGCCTGTTGAGTATTAGTAGCACAAGCACCAAAAAATAATACCACTAAAAGCAAAGATAGATTTTTTACAAGATTTGTATGTTTCATTTTTTTTTAATTATTTATTTGTTTAATATGTAACATATTAACACTTAAATTTAGTATTTAAAATATATAACTTTTATTACAGTTTTTAAATATTAACTAATATTATTTTTTACTTAAAAGTGCAGACCAGTGGGGGTCCGAAGCATCAGTTGGTGTTTGAATTATTTTCTCGTTATAGCCCGTAAGATCAATTGACCATAATTTAGCTGAACCACCGTGCCCACTATTATCAGCGGGTGTTTCTCTATAAAAAATAATAACTCGACCATTAGGTGACCACGACGGAGATTCTTGATAAAAATTTTCTGTCAACAATCTCTCTCCAGCACCATCTGTTCTCATTACCCCAATATAAAATTTATTATTATGAAATTTTGTAAAAGCGATTACGTCTCCTCTAGGAGACCACACTGGCGTTCCATAAATTCCATCTCCAAATGAAATTCTTTTAACGTTTGAACCATCACTTTTCATTACATAAATTTGTTGGGATCCACTTCTATCCGAATTAAAGCAAATATAATTCCCGTCTGGCGAATAAGATGGGGACGTGTCAATCGCTGGGCTATCGGTTAATCTTTCAACAATTCTAGTTTTAAGATTCATAGCATAAATATCAGAATTGCCGTCTTTTGCGAAACTCATTATTATTTTTTTTCCATCTGGTGAAAATCTTGGTGCAAATGTCATCCCTGGAAAATCACCAACTAAATCTTGTAAACCAGTTTCTAGATTTAACAAATATACTCTGGGCAAATTTTTATAATAAGACATGTAAGTGACATATTTATTGTCTGGACTGAATCTTGGAGTTAAAACCATTTCGTTACCCAAAGTTAAATATTTGTTTGCATAACCATCTTGATCCATTATTGCTAATTTTTTAATTCGATTAGTTTTTGGACCACTTTCAGCAACATAAATAATTCTGGAGTCAAAATATCCACTTTCTCCAGTTAATCTTTCGTAAATTTTATCAGAAATCAGATGAGATACTCTTCGCCAATTATCAGGTGTTGTATAAAAAGCTAAAGCTAACAACTCTTTATTAGATACAATATCCCATAACCTAAATTCAACTCTTAACCTATCGTCTTTCTCAAGTGATATTTTTCCTGTGACTAAAATTTGAGCTTTAATTAAAGCCCAATCTTCAAAACGAGGTTGTGTATGAGATAAATCAGGTTTTTGAATATAAGAGTTCCTGTCTAAAATTAAAAATAAACCCGATCTGCTAAGATCTTTTGAAATCAACTCCGGAATTTGATGCTCTAAGTTAATTTTTTTAACGTTATCTTTAAGTTTAGTATTTACATCTAAATAAAAATCAGAGATTGCACTTGGTAAGGGATTTAGATTCCCTCTAGTTATATCTACTTCAACGCCAGCGTAAACTCTAGTTGCAAATAATATAAATATAAAATTAATAAAAAATTTTTTCATTTAACCTTTTAACATTTCTTTAGCATCAAAGTTTAGTTGCATATCTTTCCACTTTTCATAATTTTTTGAAGGTACTTTTAATGGATTACATAATTTTACTGCTCTCAAAGCACTTTCGGCTAATATCTTATAATAATTTTGTCCTGGTGTATTCATTCTTCCTGCATCAACAATCTCACTGCTAATTACGGATCCATCTGTATTAAGTTTTAATCTTATTCGTACTAATAAATTTTCATTATAAGGTAATCCAATAGGGATATTCCAACATTTAAATATTTGAGTTTTTATTGCATCTTGTTCGCTTAACGTCAAAGATCCTGTTACAAAATTTTTTTGCTGACTTTGAGTTGGTGTTAAAGAAGTTTTTTTATTAATCTCTGAATTATCTTTTTTTGACTTGTCAATTAATGCAGCAATTTTATTTGGGTCAAAAACTTCTTTTTGTTCAAATTCTGAAGTTTGTTTATTTTTATCTTCGACTTTTTCAGGTTTTTGATTTTTTTCTAATATATCTTGAATTTTTTTAATATTTTCTTGTAACGGAATTGTATCTGTTTTTTCTTTTGGAACGATTTTTGGAGGTGCTTGATTTGCAACTACTCTGTCTTTTTCTATTTTATCGCTTTTTGTATCATTGTATTTTGGAGCATAAGGGATATTAGTTTTTTTTCCAATATCAACCAAATCAACAGAAATACTTGGTGGCAATTCAACTTTCTTGATTAGAAATTGCATAGTTAAACTTGTTATAACTATAAGGATTAAATGACCTATAAGCGAAATTTTAATGTTATGCTGCATAACATTATTTTTTTCCTCTAGAAGATTCAGAAACTAAAGCCACTTTTGTAAAACCTGCTCTAGACAACAAACCCATAACTTCCATAATTTTTCCGTATTCTAAAGACCGATCTCCTCTAACGTAAATTCTTGTATCAGTTCTATTTTTTGTAATAACCAAAACTTTAGAGGTTAGATCGTTTAAAGAAATTTGAGTATTTTGAATAAAAACTTCACCTTTCGAATTTATTGTTAAAGCTAAAGGTTCTTTTTCGTCTGGCAAAGAATTAGCTGAACTATCTGGCAAATTTACAGAAACTCCCGCGGTAAGCATCGGAGCAGTGACCATGAAGACTATTAATAAAACTAACATTACATCAACAAATGGAGTTACATTTATTTCGCTCATAGGCCGATTTCTTCTAGATCTAGTGCTTACAAATTTAGATACCATTTACATTATAGAAATAAAAGATTGGGTAAAATTTTCTAAGCGTGAGGAATATTTTCTGCTATCACTTAAAAATTTATTGTATGCCACCACAGCTGGGATAGCCGCTAATAAACCTAACGCAGTTGCAAACAAAGCTTCTGCAATTCCAGGCGCTACAACGGCAAGGCTTGTATTTTTTGCAATTGCTATAGCTTGAAAAGACGTCATAATTCCCCATACAGTTCCAAATAAACCAACAAATGGAGCAACCGAACCTACAGTAGCTAAATAATTTAAATTTTTATCAATTTTTTCAACTTCTTGATCAATAGAATTATTTAAAATATGAACGATACGATCTTGCATGCTATGTACTTTGGATTTATTTTTTAACATGAAATCCATTCCTGACTTAAAAACACTAGCCATAGGATCCTCATCGAAACTATTTAGTTTTTTATAAAGGGTATCTGCAGATTTTGACGTCCAAAACTGATCTTCAAAAATTGATGAAGAAATATTGATTTTTTTAAATAATTTATATTTTTCTATAATAATAGCCCAGGAATAAACTGAAGCAGATATCAGAACTAAAATGACAATCTTTACAAGAAAATCTGCTCTAAAAAAAACATGAATAATTGAAAAATTAGTTGTTGCAACACTAACAGTTTTTGCAGCTAATAATGGGTCCATAAATAACTAATATAATATAAAGATCACATTTATAAGAGTTATTATCTAAAATATATATTTTTCTATTTATTTAATTGATCAAATAGTTCTTTGGGCAAACTAGTTGGTTTTCCTTTAATATTTACATTAACTAATTCAACAAAAGCTTCGGTCAATAAATCTTTTTTTTTATTAAACGCATTTTGAAACATTTCAATTCTAAGTTTTGATACATTTTTAACGGTCGTTATAATCATCAAATCATCTTCAAATAAAGCTGGTTTTCTATAAACGATATTAAATTTATGAACAATTATTGTAGAGTTATATTTTTCTTTTAATAATTTATGATTAAATCCTAGAGAATAAATAAATTCTGTTCGCGCTCTTTCAAAAAATTTTAAATAATTAGCGTGATAAACAATACCGCCAGCATCAGTATCTTCATAATAAACTTTAGTTTTGAAAATAAAATTTTTTTTATTATTAGCCATGAAAACTATTATTTTTGAAATTATCAATAAAATATTTTCCAATTAAAATCGCATCAGCTTTATTGGAATCCTTTTTTTTAGTAATCTTGGGTGATAAACTAGGAAAAATTTCTATTACTTTTGTTCTGCTTGCATCTTTAACCGATCCTATTAAATTAAAATGCTTTTTCCATTTTGCTGGTCTAACAAAATAGATTGAAAATCCTAAAGCAGCACAAATACCTTTTATAATTCCAAAAGATTGGCCAAAATTAAACATACTAGTTACTCCTTGGCCTGGCATAGCATTTACCTGCTCAACAATAACAGAGACTTTTTCATCGCCATTAATAAAGCTTTTAAATATATAAGTAACTTGTGCTGAATTAATTTGTCTCTTATTTTTTTTTCCTTCAATCATTGTAGGAACATCATAAATATCAAGAACATTTTGATCCTTAAAAACACAAATTGCACCACTAACTCCTGGATCTATAGAAAAAATTATCACAATATTAATTTATCCCCTCTAATACTTTTTCATCAACTTCAAAGTTAGTATAAACATTTTGTACATCGTCATCATCTTCTAATTGTTCTAAAAAATTAGCCAATTTAGAAAATGTATCTTTATCTAAATATACTTTACTAATAGGATTCCATACCAGACCAGAAAAGCTTGTTTCTTTAAAATTCTTTTCTACTTTTTCACGCACGGAATTAAAATCTTCTTTCTTGCAAATAATTTCATAAAATTCATCACTAGTTATACAATCATCAGCTCCTGAATTAATAGCAAGTTCCATTGCGTTATCTGCATTTATAATACTTTTCTTTATTTTAATTTGACCTACCTGTTCAAACTGATGGCTAACTGATCCATTTTCTCCTAGCGTTCCTCCAAATTTTTGAAAAATCGACCTTATATTTGAAACAGTCCTGTTTTTATTATCTGTTAAAACCTCGATAATGACTCCAGTTCTTCCAGGACCAAATCCTTCATAGCGAGAAAATTCATAAGTATTATCAATATTACCTTGTGATTTTTTTATAGCTCTTTCAATATTATCTTTTGGCATGTTTGCTTCTCTAGCGGCCTGAACTGCTGCTCTTAATCTTGGATTCATATCCGGTTCTGGAAGTCCTAATTTTGCAGAAACTGTTATCTCTCTTGAAAGTTTAGTAAATAATTTAGAACGAATCTTGTCTGCACGTCCCTTTCTGTGCATCATATTCTTAAAGTGCGAATGACCAGCCATTATCTAAAACAATATTTAATTAAAATGATTTCCGATAGTTAACGTTTTTATATTTTTTGCAAGACCTGTTTTGTCGTCAGCAATTACCTTTACGCAAGCTATAGTTCCTTTGCCTAAAGCTGGGGGCAAACGTTCTTGTTTGGGTTCTCTCAAAAATTTTTTAAGAGCAGAATCTTTATTCATTCCAATTACAGAATCATAATCGCCACACATACCAGCGTCTGTTTGATAAGCAGTGCCGTTTGGAAGTATTCTTGCATCATGTGTTGGTACGTGAGTATGGGTTCCAACTACGAAAGTAACTTGTCCGTCTAAAAAATGACCCATAGCCATCTTTTCGCTTGTAATTTCAGCATGAATATCAACTATAATAAAATCAGCATCTTTTTTTAGTTTTAATGACTGTAGTTTTAAAGCTATACAATTAAAAACATCTTCTGTTTTTTTCATATAAATATTGCCCATTAAGTTGATAACAGCTATTTTTTTTGCATTTTTAGACACAAATATTTGACAACCAGATCCTGGTGTTCCCTCTATAAAGTTTAAAGGACGAAGAAGTCTTTTTTCTTCTGATATAAAATCAGCTGTTTCTTTTTGATCCCAAATATGATTCCCAGATGTGATAACATTGACTCCGCTGGCAAATAATTCATCACATATTTTTTTTGTAATACCATATCCGCCAGCAGCATTTTCACCATTGGCAATTACAAAATCAATATTCTCATTATTTATAATATTAGGAAGTTCTTTAAGAACTATATCTCGACCTGAACGACCAACAATGTCACCTAAAAATAAAAAATTCATTTTAATTTAAAAAACCTTTTTCAGTAAAAATATTATCAAGTGGAAAATCTAAATTATGTGCGGTAAATTTATTTGTTTTTTGAAAATAAAAACCTATACCAATTGTTGTAAATTTTCTATTATTTTTAGATAAATTGCTAAAATATTTATCATAATATCCAGAACCATATCCCAATCGATATCTAAAATTATTAAAGGCAAGAAGAGGCGTTAATATAATATTTGGAAATACGGTTTCTGATTTTTTAAAAGTTTGTGCTATTCCAAATTTATTAAGTTGAAGACAATCTTGTTTTCTCCAAATCTTAAATTCCATTTCATTTTTAGAATTAATAAATGGCAAAGCTAAAGTTTTATTTTTTTTGAATAAAATTTTATTTAATATACTTAGGTCAACTTCGTTGTTTATAGCCCAATACGTTCCTATAATATTTTTTTTTTCTCTATGAATTCTAAATAAAAGACTATTAAATTGTTGTTTTGTAAAAGAGAAATATTTTTTTTTTCTTAAGGAAAAAAAATAATTCCTTAGCTTAAATTTCATTAAGTTTAATTAATATTTTCTAAAAACTTATTAATAGAGTTTGAAACTTTTTCCAAAGATTCAGAATAATTTTTCTCATTATCGAGTATCTTATCTTTTAAATCTGATAATTCTGAATGAAGATGTTGGATTTCTTTTTCTTTATCTTCTTTATATAAAATAGATAAATTTTTTATTTCTTTAAATCTGTTGATTAAATCCTTATTTTGATTTCTAAATTTTTCTATTGAAGTTTTAATTGTAAAGACCTCATCAATCAATTGTATAGCGTTAATGATAAGCAACTTATTTTCTCCTATATTTCCTAAGTCTGTTTTTAACTTTTCATATCGATCATTTAGATGGTTGGCTAATTTTTCTAGTTCTTTTTCCTGACCATCTTCGCAAGAAAGAATATAATCATGGTTATTGAATTTAACTGTGACGTTTACCATTTTTCGAACTCTCCTAACATCGCATCAGTTTCTTGACTAAGTTCGTCTATTTTTTTAACAAATTCTTTTTTATTTTTTTTAAGTTCATCAAGTTCTTTTTTTGTTATTTGTAATTCAGATTCTTTTGAGGATACTTCTTTTAACAATTCTAAATTATTTTTTTCAAATTCTATTACTTTATACCGTGAATCTTGCAACTCTTGATCAATAACAGAAAGCTCATCTCTAATTTTTTGATTTTCTTTTTCTACTTGATCAATCTTATTTAAAAGTTCAGAACTGTTACTTTCTTTGCTATATAATTTTTGCTCAAATTCTTTTAACTCCTGTAAAATAAGGTTTTTTTCTATCTCTAATTTTTTTGACTTTTGCTCCAATTCATCTCTTTCCATTTCAAGTTTTGAACTAAGTGACTTTAGGTAATGATTTTCTTCTTTAGAATTTTTAACTAAATCTGCAATTGAATCTAACTTTGATAACGTATCAAATAACTGATTTTCTTTATTTTTTAATTCCATCAAAAAAAGTTTTTGTTTAATTTATCACACAAACATATTAATAATTCGTACTATTCAAGTCTACCAAAGTTTCATGACAAATATTAATTACTCAAATTTGGCTAATGCAGTAAGATTTTTATCTATAGATGCTGTTCAAAAAGCAAATTCTGGACATCCCGGAATGCCTATGGGCATGGCTGATGTTGCGACGATTCTCTTTCATAAATTCTTAAAGTTTAATCCAAAAAACCCTTCTTGGCCAAATCGCGATCGTTTTGTTTTATCAGCAGGACACGGTTCGATGCTTCTATATTCGTTGTTACATTTATCTGGGTATGAACATTTTAAAATTAATGATTTAAAAAATTTTAGACAACTAGACTCCGTATGCGCAGGTCATCCAGAATTTGAGAATAATTCTGGTATAGAAACAACAACCGGTCCTCTTGGTCAAGGTATTGCAAATGCTGTTGGCTTTGCTTTAGCTGAAGAAATTACAAGAGCAAATTTTGGATCAGAAATTTGTAACCATAAAACTTATGTGATTGCAGGAGATGGATGCTTAATGGAAGGAATTAGTCATGAAGCAATGAGTTTAGCTGGTCATTTAAAATTAAAAAATTTAGTTTTATTTTTTGATAATAATTCTATTTCTATAGATGGACGCACAAGCTTAAGTATATCAGACGACTATAAAAAAAGATTTGCTTCTTATAATTGGGATTTAATTGAAATTGATGGTCATAATTACAATCAAATCACAAATGCTATAACTAAAGTTCAAAATGCAAAAAAACCTACAGTAATATCTTGTAAAACAATAATTGGATTTGGTTCGCCTAATAAAAATAATACAGCTTCAGTGCATGGTAGTCCTTTAGGCAAGGAAGAAATTCAATTGGTTAGAAAAAAACTTAAATGGCCTTATCCAGAATTTGTAATACCTATAGAAATTTTAAGTGAATGGAGATCGTTAATTAAAAAAGGTCAAAAAATTGAAGAAATATGGAATAAAAGATTCCAAAAACTTAAAAAAGATAAAAAAGAAGAATTTATAAGAATAAATAAAGGAAAATTACCAAAAAATTTTAATACTAAAATAAAAGAAATTAAAGAAAAATTACTAAACAATTCAAAATCAATAGCAACAAGGAAGGCTTCAGAACTTTGTTTAGAAGGTTTGACAAATTTTATTCCAGAATTAATTGGTGGTTCGGCAGATTTAACTGGTTCTAACAATACAAAAGCATCTTTTCAAAAAATAATATCATCAGATAATTTTAAAGGCAGTTATATTCATTATGGAATTAGAGAGCATGCAATGTGTGGTATCATGAATGGTTTATCTTTATATAAAAATTTTATTCCGTATGGAGGTACTTTTTTAGTATTTTCAGATTATTGCAAACCATCAATTCGTTTAGCTGCTTTAATGAAACTTAAAGTTATTTATATTTTAACTCACGATTCCATTGGTCTCGGGGAAGACGGTCCAACACATCAACCAATTGAACATTTGCTTAGTTTAAGATCTATTCCTAATTTGAATGTTTTTAGACCAGCGGACTCAATTGAAACTTTAGAATCTTGGGAATTAGCCTTAAAAAATCATTCAACACCAAGTGTAATTGCTTTAACAAGACAAGACTTGCCTTTAATTAGAAAAAATAAATCTAAAAATAATCTTACTAGTCTTGGAGGTTATGTTTTAAGTAAATCATATTCGACAAAATGCAATATAACAATAATCGCTACTGGCTCAGAAGTAGAGATTGCATTAAATGTACAACAAAAACTTCAAGAAAAAAAAATTGATGCTAAAATAGTATCAATGCCTTGCTTGGAATTATTCGAAAAGCAGAAAAAAAAATATCAAGATGAGGTATTAGGAAAAAATAATTTTATATTTACTATCGAAGCAGGAGTTACCAGTGGTTGGGAGAAATTTACACGTAATAAAGGGTTGTCATTCGGAATTAATAGTTTTGGCAAAAGTGCTCCTTACAAAGAAATCTTTAAATATTTTAGATTAACCTCTGAAAAAATTTCATCAGAGATTATAAAAATTATTTCATAAAATAAAATAATTTTAATTGATGAAAAATCTTAGAACTCTTCCTGAAAATATTAAAATCCAAAACAAAATAGTATTTTTAAGGGTTGATTTTAACGTTCCTATTAGAAATGGAAAGATAAGTGATAATACAAAAATATTGAAAATGAAAGGAATTGTTAAGGAATTTTTATCTCGAAAAGCCAAAATAATTCTATGTTCGCATTTAGGACGGCCGCAAAAAAAAGGCAAGAAAGGTTTGTCAATGATTAGTCTTAAGAAAGAAATTGAAAAAATATTTAAACAAAAAATAGATTTTTTAGATGATCTGCTTAAGAAAAATACTAAAAAAAAAATTACATTATCTAAAAAAAAATTATTTTTATTAGAAAATATTAGATTTTATAAAGAAGAAGAACAAAATAATGCAAGATTTGCAAAAAAATTAGCAAACTTAGCAGATCTATATGTTAATGAAGCCTTTTCATGTTCTCATCGTTCGCACGCATCTATTACAGCAATAACAAAATTTATCGATTCTTATGCGGGCAAAACTATTATTGAAGAATTAAGTTCTTTAAAAAAAATATTTTATAAATCTAATAAACCTATAACATGTATTATCGGTGGATCAAAAATATCTACAAAAATTGATTTAATATCAAATTTAATTAAGCAAGTTGATACAGTGATTATTGGGGGGGCAATGGCAAATAATTTTTTAAAATATAACAATTATGAAATTGGAAAATCTTTAATAGAACCTGATAAAGAAAATACAATTAAAAATATTATTTCTGAAACAAAAAAGTATAAATGTAATTTATATATTCCTGAAGATGTTGTTGTTGCAAAAAATGAGAGCGGCAAAGCCATAAATAAAAGTTTATTTGAAATTCAAAACGATGATATTATTTTTGATATTGGAAAAGAAACAATCGTTTCTATAAGAAAAATTATAGATACATCTAAAACTATACTTTGGAATGGTCCTGTAGGATTTTTTGAAAAAAATTCTTTTGCTAATGGTAGCAATAAGATTGCCCATTTTATTAAAAATAGAACTAAGAAAAAATTACTAGTATCTATTGCTGGTGGCGGAGATACTGCAGCAGCAATCAGAAAAGCTGGAGCAATGAATGGCTTCTCATATATCTCAACTGCAGGTGGTGCTTTTTTAGAATGGCTTGAGGGAAAAACACTTCCTGGACTTAAAGTTCTTGAAAAATAATTTTAAGTTCTTGAAAAATAATTTTTAACTTAATAAATATATCTAAATTATGGAAAATATTCACACAATTGCACTAGCAATGGTCAAAAAAGGTAAGGGAATTTTAGCTGCTGATGAAAGTAATGGCACAATGGCTAAAAGATTGGAGTCTGTAAAAATTCCTTCAACTGAAGCTAATAGACTAAGTTTTAGAGAAACGCTTTTTACATCACCAAAAATAAAAAATTTTATAAGTGGAGTTATATTGTACGACGAAACTATAAAACAAACAGCATCTAACGGACAAAATATCGCAGAACTATTGAATGAATACGGAGTAATACCTGGAATTAAAGTAGATAAAGGTTTGGTACCGTTAGCATTGTGTAAAGAAGAAAAGGTAACCGAAGGTTTAGATGGTTTAAATCAAAGATTATTAGAATACTACAAATTGGGAGCTCGTTTTACTAAATGGAGAGCTATTTATAATATTTCTAACATACATCCCTCTAAAACAGCAATTTTAAGCAATGCTCATGCATTAGCTAGATACGCAGCAATTGTTCAAGATTCAAAAATGGTTCCAATAGTTGAGCCAGAAGTTTTAATGGACGGTTCTCATGATATAAAAAAATGTTACGACGTAACAGCATCAGTCTTAAATGAATGCTTCAATCAACTAATAATTCATAAAGTTGATTTAAAAGGAATTGTTTTAAAACCAAATATGATTTTGAATGGATTACAATCAGGAAAAAAAAATGAAGCTAAAGAAGTTGCAGAAAAAACTTTAGACTGTATTAAAAAAAATGTCCCTCATGATGTGCCCGGAATTGCTTTTCTATCTGGAGGTCAAACGGAAGTGGAAGCAACGGAAAATCTAAATTCAATAAATAAAATAAATGATACAAAATTTATGTTTACCTTTTCATATGGAAGAGCTCTTCAAAAAAGCGCCTTGAATACATGGGCAAAAAATATTAATGATAAAAAATCAGTACAAAATGTTTTTGATGCAAGATCAGAAATGAATAGTCTTGCAACTTTTGGAAAATGGAATTTACAATTAGAAAAAAAAGCTGCCTAATTTAAAACATCGATTTATTTATTTAATTTCACCCACTTTAATTAATGATGAAAAAAAATTTTTAATTGATCTAAATAAAATATTAAATAGTAAAATTATAAATTTTTTTCAATTACGAATTAAGAATCAAAAAAAGATAAAAATAATATCTTTTAGTAAAAAAATATTAAAAATAACGAAAAAACATAAAGTAAAACTAATTATTAATGATGATCCTTTAATTGCAAAAATTATAAATGCTAATGGATGTCATATTGGTCAAAATGATTATTCAATTAAATATGCCAAATCTGTATTAAATAATAATTCCATAATCGGCGTAACTTGTCATAACTCTAAAAAACTTGCTTTAAATTCTGTTAAAAATGGAGCTAACTATGTGGCATTTGGAGCTTTTTATTCAACTAAAACTAAAAAAACTAAATTTAAAGCAAAGCTAAATATTTTAAAATGGGCAAAAAATAAAATAGAAGTACCCATTGTAGCTATAGGAGGCATCAATCAAAATAATTTTCAAACAATACTAAACGCAGGAGCAGATTATATAGCGTGTTCAGCAAGTATTTGGAGTAGTCCTTATGGAGATCCATTAACTGCTGTAAACTTGTTCAAAAAATAGATATACGTTCTTCAAATTATATGAAAATTTTAGGAGTAGACATTAAGCCTGGCAATATCATTGAACATAAAAATGATTTGTGGAAATGTCTTAAAAGCCAAGCAGTTAAACCTGGCAAAGGCGGGGCTTATAATCAAGTTGAATTAAAAAGTATAACAAAAGGAACAAAATTAAATGAAAGATTTAGATCAAGCGAAACAGTAGAAAAAGCAACTTTAGAAGAAAAAAAATTTCAGTTTTTATACTCAGCTAATGATGAATTTTTTTTTATGGATAATGAAAATTTTGAGCAAATCTCTGTGAATAAAATATTAGTTGAAGAAAATGAAAAATTTCTAAAAGAAAATTTAGAAGTGACAATTGAATTATATCAAGAAAAGCCTCTTAATATAATTTTGCCAAAATCTGTGGAGTATGAAGTTTTAGATACAGAATCTGTAGTAAAAGGACAGACGGCTTCGAGTTCTTATAAACCGGCAACCATACAAAATGATCTAAAAATTATGGTCCCTCCATTTATTAATCAAGGTGATAAAATAATAGTAGACACAGAAACAAAACAATATTTAAAAAAAGTAAGTTAATGCCGCTACTTTCTGCTAACTTAAATGTTATGGAAAAAGCATGCAAAAAAGCTTCCAAAGCTTTGATTCGTGATTTCGGGGAAATAGAAAAATTGCAAGTTTCCAAGAAAGGTCCTGGAGATTTCGTAACTAATTCAGATAAACGTGCGGAAAAAATTATAATTAATGAACTATTATTAGCTCGACCTGAATACTCTATATTAGCAGAAGAAGGTGGTGATGTTAGTAATAGTAAAGAATTTAAATGGATTATTGATCCAATAGACGGAACAACAAATTTTTTACACGGAATTCCTTATTTTGCAATTTCTATCGGACTTGAAAAAAATAATGAAATTATTTGTGGAATGATTTTTAATCCAATAACAAATGAAATGTTTTATGCAGAAAAAGGTAAGGGCGCTTATTTAAACAATTCACGAATTAGAGTGTCTTCAAGAAAAAAAATTGAGGATTGCGTTATATTTACAGGAGGTCCTTTGCTCTCTTATGACAATAAAGAAGATATTTTTCGTGAATATGAAAAAATAACTAGGAATGTAGCTGCAACAAGAAGATTAGGTAGCGCCTCTCTTGATATGGCTTTTGTTGCAAGTGGTAGATGTGATGCAATGTATGAAAGAAATCTTAAATATTGGGATGTTGCAGCTGGAATTATCATAGTTACAGAAGCTGGAGGCACAGTTACAGATTTTAAAGGTAATCAAGATTTTATCAAAAACAAAAACATACTGGCAACAAATTCAAAAATAGACAAAGATTTGATCTATCTATTATCTTAGGAATGCTAAGAATACTTATTTTCCTATTTTTAGATGTTGTTGCATTTAGTGGCGTTTTGATTTCAACGTTGCCATTTTTAGTTCACGAATATGGAGGAAATATTCTTCTTATAACTATTATTTTTGGTTCTTTTTCTTTTTTTCAATTTTTTACGTCAACAATTTGGGGCAGTTTATCGGATAGATTTGGAAGAAAACCTTTGATTATTTTAAATTGCATAGCAGAAATCTCTTCAAATTTTATCTTAGCGATAAGTGGTAACTTAACTATGATATTTTTATCAAGAATTATTGCAGGTCTTTTTAAAAATAACGTATCTGTTGGCACAGCGTATATAGCAGACATAACTTCAAAGAAAGATCGCGCAAAAGGTATGGGGTTATTTGGTGTTGCTTTTGGTTTAGGATTTACTATTGGACCTCTTTTTGGAGGATTGATAGCAGGCTCTAATTTTAATATTGCAACTTTAGCGAATGTAGCCTGGGTCGCTTTATTTACAAATATTTTTAACTTACTATTTGTAATTTTTTTTCTTAAAGAAACTAAAAAAAAATTTAATAATTTTTCTATTAACAATCCTATAAAAAAAATTCATTTACATTTAGATATTATTAAACAAAAAATTTTACTTCCATTTTTTTTAACGATAATTTTAATTTATTTTTGTTTTTCTGGAATGGAAAGCGTTTTTGCTATCTGGATTAAAAATACTTTTAGCTGGGGTCCTAGAGAAGTCGGAATAGTAATGCTTTATGCTGGTCTTTGTCAGATTATAGTACAAGGATTTCTTCTTAGAATTTTAATAAAATACTTTAATGAAACGCAGTTAATTAAAAGTGCTATTGTAACTCTAATCGGTGGATTTATTTTAATACCAAGTTCCAACTTATTTTTAGTTCCACTTGCAATAACTTTGTTGTGCTATGGAATAGGAATATCTAGTCCATGTTTAAATAGTTTAATTTCAAAAAAGTGTTCACCTAAAGATAAAGGTTTAGCTTTAGGGGCTGCATACTCGGCTCAATCTATCGCTAGATTTACAGGACAACCAACAGCTGGAGTTTTATTCTTATATTTTACCAAAGATATGCCTTTCTACTTTAATTCAGCAATTCTCCTTTTTACGATATTTTGTTATTTATTTTTAATAAGAAAGATTAACAAATAAATACTAAAAATAAGACAACTGTTGTCTATTTATTTAATTATATGTTAGAAAGGCTGTCTTAAATTTATGAAAGAAAAAATCCACCCTAAAACTCATAAAATCAAAGTAGTTATGACTGATGGAAGTCAATTTGAAACTCTATCTACCTGGGGAAAAGAAAATGATGTGATGAAGTTAGATATAGATCCAATTTCACATCCGGCTTGGACTGGTGGATCACAAAAAATTATTGATAAAGGTAGAGTTAGTAAATTTAATAAAAAATTTGAGAATCTTACAAAAATAACAAAAAAATAAATTATATGCTAGATAAACCCTTAATGCCGAAAGCTACGGCGGTGTGGCTACTTGAAAATACTAGCTTAACTTTTAAGCAAATAGCTGACTTTTGCCAACTACATGAACTTGAAGTTAAAGGAATTGCAGACGGTGATGTTGCCGTTGGTATTAAAGCTTATAATCCTATTTTGGCAAACCAGTTGACGAGAGAAGAAATTGAAGAATGCAGTAAGGATCCAAACAAGCCATTAAATTTAAATAAAAAAATTTTAGATTACGAAATCAAAACTGTCACTGGACCAAAGTATACACCATTATCTAAAAGACAAGACAGACCAGATGCAATAGCTTGGTTGGTAAAAAATTATCCTCAGTTAACTGATGGACAAATTTCAAAATTAGTAGGAACAACTAAAAATACTGTAGAATCAGTTCGTACTAGAAAACATTGGAACACTTCTAATATTAGTCCTAAAGATCCTGTAGCTTTAAATCTTTGCACGCAATTAGATTTACAAAAAGCAGTGGAAAAAGCAAATAGAAGAGTTGAACGAGAGAAAAAAGCTAAATTAAAACAAGAAGCAAACAAGTAATTAAATTACTTAAGATTTATTTTATGACTTTTAAAAAAAATATTCGTAAAAATAAATTTATTGTTTCAATAGTAATGGGCAGTAAATCAGATTGGAAGACACTAAAAAAAACTGCTGAGATTTTAAAAAAACTAAACATTAAATTTGAAAGCAAAATTATCTCAGCTCACAGGACACCTCTTAGATTAGTTGAGTTTGCACAAAATGCTAAATTAAATAATATTTCAGTTATTATTGCAGGTGCAGGTGGTTCAGCGCACTTACCGGGTATGCTAGCGGCAATAACTAATCTTCCAATAATTGGGGTTCCTATGGAAACTAAATCTTTAAAAGGAATTGATAGTTTATTATCTATTGTTCAAATGCCGTTTGGAATACCGGTGGGGACTGTAGCTATTGGAGAAACGGGGGCTAAAAATGCAGCTTTATATGCAGCATCAATAATAGCTCTTAACGATAATAAAATTGCAAAAAATCTAAATGCTTGGAGAAAAAAACAAACTCTCGCAGTTAAACATAGACCTCAAAAATGAGTAAAAAAAATATCACCCTAGGAATATTTGGGGGTGGTCAACTTGGTAAATTTCTAGTCCAATCAGCAAGGAAATTAAAAATTAAAACAATAGTATACACAGATAGCAACGATTCACCTGCAATATATTATGCTGACGATTTTTATGTTGCAAAATATACAAATAAAAAAACTATAAATAAATTTATCAAAAAAATCGACGTTGCTACGTTTGAATTTGAAAATATACCATTTAATACATTGCGATATGTAACAAAAAAAATTAAAGTTTATCCTAATCCAAATATAATAAGCATTCTTCAAGATCGACTTAAAGAAAAAAATTTTCTAAATTTTAATAAAATTAACACTACAAAATACTTAAATCTAAAAAATATTAATAAAAAAAAAATAAATAAAAATTTTTTTCCAGCTATAGCAAAAACTAGAACGCTTGGTTATGATGGTAAAGGTCAGACTTTTTTTAAAAATAAAAAAACTTTTTTAAAGTATCAATTTAAAAATCAAAATTACATAATAGAAAAACTTGTTAATTTTAAAAAAGAAATTTCAATAATTATAACCCGAAACAAAAAGCAAATTTACTGCTTTGATGCATTTCAAAATATTCATAAAGAACAAATATTAAAATTTAGCTACTCTGATGCAAATATAAATAAAAAAATAAATCTAGAAGCAAAAAAAATTGCCGAAAAAATTGTAAAAAAATTAGATTATATAGGAACAATGTGTGTCGAATTTTTTATAACAAATCAAAATAAAATATTAGTTAACGAAATAGCTCCTAGAGTGCATAATTCAGGCCACTTAACAATGAATGCTTATAATGTAAGCCAATTTGAAAATCATATTAGAGCCGTTTGTAATATTAAAATCATTAAACCAAAAAAAATTCATAAAATGATGATGAATAATATTCTAGGAAAAGAGATTAAATATTATAGATCAAAAATAATAAAAAAAAATGAATACTTATTTGATTACGGAAAACAAGAAATTAAAGAAAAAAGAAAAATGGGTCACTTAACAAAATTAATTTAAAATTCTCTTCTGCTTTTTTTTTTAGAAAAATATTTTAAAAAGTTATTAACGTTACTTATAAAATCTAATTTTAATTTAAATTTTGACAATGCTTTAGCTTGTTGTAAGGCTTTTTTAATTTCCAATTCTAAAATTTTAAAATTAAACTGTTTGTTATTGAAGAATAAAATTATTAATTTTATGTAAACTAAACTTAAAATTAACCTTTTTGTATAATAATTAAAATCTGTTGATTTATCATTTGAAAGAGACCAAATAAGATCTGCAATATTATATATATAAGTTAAAATTTTATGAGAATTGCCTGATTTTATCAGCTCAATATATATTTTTTTTAATAACTCTTTATATTTTTCATCTATTTGAAATTTTGCAGATAAAGCGTAGCTTATCTTGTCTGTAGTTTTATCTATTTTTTTTATCTTTTCTTGAATTTTACTTTTAAAATTAACATCTAAAAAACTAAAATATATCTCAATAATCGTTAAAAATATTTGCTTACGATCTAAATAATAAAGAGATTTTATTTTTTTAAGATAAGTATTTTCCGATAAATCACCAAAATCAATTTCCTCATATTTTTTATTTAAATAATTTATGATTTTTTTTTTATCTTCAAGATTGATTGCCATAATCTATTTAGTTTAATCTAAATAAATATTGAAAAAAATATCGTGCTAAAGGATAACAAATAGTTGTAAAAATAAGATTAATAAACAAAAGACTATATTCTAGTGGAGCTTTTCCAAATTCATGCAAAACAAATAGAGCAATAATTTGCGTCACAAATAATGAGATTATAAAGGAAGTAAATTCATTTTGATAATTAATTCTTGTTCTTTTTTTATGTAAAAAAATTGCAATTTTGTTGAGACAAATAAAGCAAATTGAGGAGCTTCCTAAGGGCATTGCATACATTGAGTCAAATAAAAGTCCTAAAATAAATAGAAATGTAATTGAAAATCTTTCTTTGTCAAAAAAAGAAAAATAAAAAATAATAATGTATTTTAAATTAACTATTGGCCCAGGAGCAATCCAGCTATTTACAAATAAGCTATCGTTTAATGTTATAAGTATAATAATTATATGAGGAAAATAATATTTAATTTTTTCAATAATTGAATACATTGTTACCTTTTAGATTTTAAAACAGAAACATAATTTAATAAATGATCAGAAAAACCAAGTTGAATTTTATAATTTTTAAAAAATCTTCTATCTTTATCCCCCATAACTTTTCCAACATACAACCCTTCTTTAATTGAACCATCTGTTCCAGATGTATAGATTTGATCACCATCTTCTAATTTTATATTTAAAGGATAGAATAATAAATCAGCCCCCCCCATACCATTTCCTTTTAAAATAGCATTTGCTCCACGTGACGGTATTGTAACTGGTATTCTGCTATTAACATCGGTAACAACCATAACTTTGGAACTATACAAATTTAATTCTGAAATCTTTCCAAGATAAACATTGTTTCTAACTACTGCCTGATTAATTTGAAGTCCTTCATTTGAACCAACATTAATAGTAAAATTTTTATTAAATTCATTAGTGTTTTCATGAATAATCTTTGTATACACAAAGCTGTAATCTTCTTTATTTCTTATATTTAAAATTCTTTTTAAATTCTCATTTTCATTCTTATAAAATATTAACTGATTATTTTCTGAAGTTAGTTTGGAAATATCATCATTAAGTTGCTCATCTATTGTTTTTGCATTAAAATTGATATTTTTTACTGAGGAAATTATTACATTTATTGGGTATTTGATTGGTGTTTTTAATATCCAAACACTATAAGTTACAAGGTCATTTGTTAGTCCTTTAACAACTTTGATTGCCTTAAAATCAGTACTATCAAGAATTAATAAAAAAAAAGATACTAATAAATAAGTAGGTAGTAAAAATTTTTTCTCAATATTTCTTTGAATTGTCGCAAATCCAGGAACAGAGCTTCTTGAAAGCCTATTATCATTCATTTCTTGGTAATATAGCTTTTTTTAATAAGAAGTCAGCATAGAAGAGAATATCCCTTCTTGTTCTAGTGCTTTTCCTGTGCCTATAGCTACGCAAGATAAAGCGTCTTCCGCAACAGTCACGGGTAAACCAGTTTCTCTTTTTAAAACTTTATCTAAATTTTTTAAATAAGCTCCGCCACCAGCTAACACGAATCCTGTATCAACTAAGTCTGAGGATAATTCTGGAGGAGTATTTTCTAATGCATGTTTTACTGCGTTTATTATTTGATTAACTACTGGCTCTAAAGCTTCAGCCGTATCCTTTTCAGTTAAAATTACTTCTTTTGGTGTACCAGTTCTCACATCTCTACCTTTCATTAAAAAAGTTTTTTCTGATCCTGTTGGCTGAGCTGATCCAATTTCTTTTTTAATTTTTTCTGCTGTTGATTCTCCTATTAATAAATTAAATTTCTTTTTCATATAATTAATAATTGCCTGGTCCATAGCATCTCCTGCAATTCTTAAAGAATGAGAATATACAATTCCACCTAATGACATTACCGCGATCTCGGTTGTTCCTCCTCCTATATCAACTATCATTGAAGCTTGTGGCTCTGATATTGGAAGTCCAGCTCCTATCGCGGCAGCGACTGGCTCTTCTATAAGCTGAACTTTTCTAGCCCCTGCTGCATATGCTGCTTCTTGAATTGCTCTTCTTTCAACTGGAGTAGATCCCGTTGGCACACAAATGATAATTCTAGGATTTGCAAAAGCATTTCTTTTATGAATCTTTCTAATGAAATGTTTAATCATTTCTTCCGTAACTATAAAATCAGCAATAACTCCGTCTTTCATTGGTCTAATTGCCGTAATATTTCCGGGTGTTCGACCTAGCATTTGTTTAGCCTCTTCTCCTACAGCCAATACTTCATTTCGTCCATTTCTGGAAATAACCGCAACAACTGATGGTTCGTTTAAAACTATTCCTTTTCCTTTGACGTATACAAGCGTGTTTGCAGTTCCAAGATCAATTGCCATATCTGTTGAAAATGCTCCAAATAATTTGTCAAACATAAATTTTTTTTTAACTAAGCAGAAACACTCAGATCAGGGCTTGGTGCTGTTCTGGTTCTCTTAATAATTAATTTATTTAATGCGTTTATATACGCTTTTGCAGAGGCAACAAGTGTATCTGTATCCGCTGCCTGACCAACGGAAATCTTACCTTTTTCTTCAATTCTAACACTTACAGTAGCTTGGGCATCTGTTCCTTGGGTCACAGCCTGCACCTGATAAAGTTGAAGATTACATTTGTGAGGATAAATTTTGCCTATTCCTTTAAAAATTGCATCAACTGGACCATCGCCTGTGCTTTCAATTTTTTTTACTTTATCATAAACCATTAATTCAATAATTGCTTTTTGTGGGCCTTTTGTTCCAGCGAATACTTGTAATGAAACTAAACTGATAGCATTATTATGTTTTACAAAATCATCATCAATAAGTGCAATTATATCTTCATCATAAACATGTTTTTTTTTATCTGCTAAATCTTTAAATTTTAAAAAAGCTTTATTAATAAATTTTTCATCTAAATTAGAATATCCAAGCTCAGTTGCTTTATCTTTAAATGCATTTCGACCAGAATGTTTTCCCATTACTAAAGAAGATTTTATAACTCCAACGCTTTCTGGGGTCATAATTTCATAAGTTTTTTTATTTTTTAACATTCCATCTTGATGAATTCCCGACTCATGAGCAAATGCATTTTTTCCAACTATTGCTTTATTAAATTGCACAGGAAACCCTGTAACATTTGAAACTAATTTAGAACAGCTGCTTAATTTTTTTGTATTTATGCCCGTCTTAAATGGCATAAGATCATTTCTTGTTTTCATTGCCATTACAATTTCTTCTAATGCGGCATTACCAGCTCTCTCACCAATTCCATTAATTGTACATTCAATTTGTCTAGCGCCTGCTTTAACTCCTGCTAATGAGTTTGCAACAGCAAGACCAAGATCATTATGACAATGAGTTGAAACTACCGCTTTGTCTATATTTGGAACCTTATCGAACAAAAGTTTAATTGTTTTAAAATATTCTTCAGGCATTGTATAGCCGACAGTATCTGGAATATTAATAGTTGTGGCTCCTGATTTAATTGCAAGTTCAACTGTTTTGCATAAAAAATCAGGCTCAGTTCGCGTGCCATCTTCTGGGGACCATTCTACATCATTTGTATATTTTCTGGCTAAAGAAACGCTTTCTTTAATTAACTCTAAAACTTCTTTAGGTGTTTTTTTTAATTTATACTTCATGTGCAAAGCACTTGTTGAAAGAAAAGTGTGAATTCTAAATTGCTTTGTATGCTTTAAAGAGTCTCTACATTTTTCTATATCCGATTTTGTAGCCCTAGCTAAACCACATGGAATTGCTTTTTTTAAAATCTTACCAATTTCTTTAGCTGCTTGAAAATCACCATTTGAGGCAGCTGGAAAACCAACTTCCATTACATCAACCCCTAAGTCATCAAATGCTTTCGCAATTTTAATTTTTTCCTCAACACTCATTGAAGCTCCTGGAGACTGCTCTCCATCGCGAAGTGTTGTATCAAAAATTATAATTCTATTGCTGTTTTTTGGCATTTTTTAAACTTAATTTAGGTTAGATAAAAAATCTACCTATAAATAAATAAAGCTATAAATAGCTAGATTTAATTTTTATTCTTATCTACGAGTTTATTTTTTGCAATCCAAGGCATTAAACCCCGAAGCTTCGCACCAATTTTCTCTATAGGATGCTCTGAAAGTTCTTTTCTCATTTGAAGAAAATTCTTTTGCCCATTTTTATTTTCATCCATCCACTGTTTTGTGAACTTTCCTGATTGAATATCTTTTAAAACTTCTTTCATTCTTTCTTTAGTTTTGTCATCAACAATTCTTTTTCCTGAAACATATTCACCATATTCAGCTGTATTTGAAATAGAATAATTCATATTAGCTATGCCGCCTTCATAAATTAAATCAACAATCAATTTAACTTCATGTAAACACTCAAAATAGGCCATCTCTGGTGAGTAACCAGCCTCAACTAAAGTCTCAAACCCTTTCTTGATTAATTCTACAAGCCCTCCACACAAAACTGCTTGTTCTCCAAACAAATCTGTTTCGCATTCTTCTTTAAATGTCGTCTCTATAATTCCAGATTTACCTCCACCGATAGCGCTTGCGTAAGACAGAGCCATGTCTCTTGCTTTTCCAGATCCATCTTGATGAACAGCCATTAGACATGGAACGCCCCCACCTTTTTGAAACTCGCTTCTTACTAAATGTCCTGGACCTTTTGGAGCAATCATAAACACATCTAGATCTTTTCTTGCTGTAATAAGATTAAAATGAATATTTAAACCATGAGCAAAAGCTAAAGAGGTTCCTTGTCTCATTCTTTGTTCAACATGATTTTTATAAATTTGTGCCTGTAACTCATCAGGAGTTAAGATCATAACAACATCAGCCCACGCTGCAGCATCAGATAAATTCATTACTTTTAAACCACTTGCTTCAGCTTTTTTTCGACTTGAAGAATCTTCTCGAAGAGCAACCACAACTTCTTTTACTCCACTATCTTTTAAATTTAATGCGTGCGCATGCCCTTGACTTCCAAAGCCAAAAATAGCAACTTTTTTATTTTTAATTAAACTTTGATCTGCATCTTTGTCATAAAACATTTTCATAAAATTTTTCCTTTATTAATCTGCGTTATCTCAGATCCTTTTGACATTATTAAAGGACCTGTTCTAGCAATACTTGCTACTCCATATGGCTTCAATTCTTTTATTAATCTGTCTATTTCAGATCTTGTAGAATTTAGTTCAACAATAAAAGAAGATTTAGTTGTATCAAGATATTCTGTTTTGAAAGAATTACAAATTTTTTTAGCTTTTTCAAGATTTTTTTTATTTCCAATAATTTTTACTAATGCAAGTTCTCGTAAGATCGATTTATTATTAATTTGAAAAGATGCTACTTTATGAACTGGAATAAGCTTTAATAATTGAGCCTTAATTTGATCAACGACAGAATTAGTTCCTTCAGTAGTAATTGTAATTCTTGAAATATGTTTTGCATCATCCACCTGAGCAACAGCCAATGTCTCAATATTATAACCCCTCCCTGAAAATAAACCTGCAACTCTAGTTAAAACTCCAGACTCATTGTCAACCCAAACTACCATTATATGTTTTTCAGTTTTTTCTTTTTTATTTTCTACTGAATATGCTGATAATGACTTACTCATACTAAAACTTTTCCTTCTTTTGTGATTTTATTATCTTTTTTTTCGCTAGGACCAAGGATCATTTCATTATGAGCTTTTCCAGAAGGTATCATTGGAAAACAATTTTCATTTTGCTCAACTATGCAGTCAAAAATTACAGGTTTAGGAGAGTCAATCATTTCTTTAATTTTTTCATCTAACTCATCTGGATTAGTTGCTCTAATACCAACAGCACCATAAGCTTCTGCTAATTTCACAAAATCTGGCAATGCTTCTGTGTAACTTTGTGAATAATTTTTATCATGAAGCAACTCTTGCCACTGTCTAACCATTCCCATGTATTGATTATTAATTATGAAAATTTTAATTGGAAGACGATATTGAACTGCTGTTGATAATTCCTGCATATTCATAAGTATTGAAGCTTCGCCTGCAATATCTACAACTAATTTGCCAGGATTGGCTAACTGAACTCCAATTGCAGCTGGCAAACCAAAACCCATTGTACCAAGACCGCCAGAAGTCATCCATCTCTTCGGTTTTCTAAATTTGTAATATTGTGCTGCCCACATTTGATGCTGACCGACTTCAGTAGTAATAAATGTGTCTCTATTTTTAGTAAGTTCATATAATCTCTTTATTGCATATTGCGGTTTTAGAATTTTATTGCCTTGTTCAAAAAAAAGTGAATCCTTTTCTCTCCATTTATTAATTTGCTCCCACCATTTACTAATACTTGCTTTATTAGATTTTTTAAAATTAGGATATTTTTTATTCAAAACACTAATTAATTTATTTAAAACTTTACCAACATCACCAACAACAGCATGATCCACTTTAATAATTTTATTTATTGATGATGGATCTATATCAATATGAATTTTTTTTGATTTTGGAGAAAATTTATCAATTTTACCAGTGATACGATCGTCAAAACGAGCCCCTATGTTAATCATAAGATCGCAATCATGCATTGCATTGTTTGCTTCATAAGTTCCGTGCATTCCCAACATTCCTAGAAATTGATTATCATCTCCTGGATAAGCTCCTAAACCTTGCAAGGTAGATGTAATTGGAAAGCCAGTAATTTTTGCAAACTCTTGGGTTAATTGACAAGCTTTTTCACCTGAATTAATAACTCCTCCTCCAGAATAAATAATTGGTTTTTTTGCTTTAAAAATTAATTCAGCTATTTTTTGAATTTCATTTTCTTCAATCTTAACATCTGTTTTTGGGAAAATTTTTATTGCTTGTTCTTTTTTTATATATTTTGTTTTCTGAAACTGAACATCTTTTGGTATATCTACTAATACAGGACCAGGCCTTCCACTGGTTGCAATATGAAAAGCTTTATGAAGAATTAATGGCAAATCTTTAATATCTTTCACTAACCAGTTGTGTTTTGTGCAAGGTCTTGTGATGCCTGTAGTATCGCATTCTTGAAAAGCATCTGTTCCAATTAAATGTGTTGGCACTTGTCCTGAAATACAAACAAGAGGAATTGAATCCATATAAGCATCTGTTAAAGCTGTAACCATATTTGTTGCACCAGGACCTGAGGTAACAATAACTACGCCTGGTTTTCCTGATGATCTTGCATAACCTTCTGCTGCGTGACCGGCCCCTTGTTCATGTCTAACTAAAATATGTTTTATTTTTTTATGATGAATTAACTCATCATACAATGGCAACACTGCGCCGCCTGGATATCCAAAAATGTATTCCACATTGTGATCTTCCAATACCTTAAATACAATCTGAGCTCCGGTTAGTTGTTGTGTCATTTTAAATTCCTGAAAAAAATCAATCTAACCTAGTTAATTTAACGGTCAAGATGAAGAAATTATATTTACAATTTTTTTTGTTAAAATATCAAAATTAGGGTTATAAATTCTTATCCAATCCTTCATATGTCCTCTAGACCAAGTAAGTTGTCTCTTTATATATTGCCTAGTTCTAATAAAAGTTAACTCAAATGTCTTTTCTAATGATAACTTTTTATTTAAATAATCTTTTATTTCAGAAATTCCTAAAATTTTATTAACCGGAAGACTAGGATCTATATCTAATTTTAAAAAATCTTTAACTTCTTTAATTACATTATTTTCAAACATTTTTTTAAGTCTAAGTCTTGTAATTTTTTCTAGTATTTTTTTTTCAGGGTTTATAAAAATTTTAATAAAGTCAAATTTTTTAAATAATTGAGTATTATTTATTTGCCATACAAATATAGATTTTTTTGTGTGTAAAATTACTTCATAAGCCCTTACTAAGCGCTGCGTATCCGTATTCATTATTTTTCCTTCGGATAATGGATCAATTTTTACAAGTAAATTATAAAACTTTTTATTTCCTATTTTTTTATTAAGCTTTCTAACTTTTGATCTAATTTTAATTGGAGTTGTAGGTATATTTGATATTCCATCAGTTAATAATTTAAAGTATAAACCTGTTCCGCCAACAAAAATTGGTATTTTTTTTTTCCTAATAATTTTTTTTATAACTTTTTTAACTTCTCTAATCCATATTCCTGATGAAAAATTTATTTTTACAGAAATATTTCCATATAAATAATGTTTAATATTAAAAAAATTTTTAGGCCTTGCTGATAAAATCTTAATTTGCTTATAAACTTGCATACTATCAGCATTGATTATTTCTCCATTAATTTTTTTTGCTAATTTTAATGCGATATCAGATTTTCCTGAACCTGTTGGTCCGGCTATTAGAATAATCTTTGTCATGAATTAAAGTTTATTTAATCTTTACTCCGACAAATCTACTTTGGTTATCTTTATCTAAAATAGTTAATAAAATTGAATTTTGATTTCTCTTTAGTTGATTTTTAAACTGATCTTGAAAAGACGTTAAATTATTTATTTTAATATTTGCTACAGCTACAATTATATCTCCCGCTTTAATGCCAATTTGCGCAAGAGGACTAAGTCCTTCAACGTCACTTATGTAAACGCCTTGTATATTTTCAAGATTAGGTCTTTGTTTAACATCATCGTCCGTAATATCTCTTATTTTGATTTTTAATTCTTTGATAAATATGGATTGGTAAGAATTTCCAGAATTCTGTCTTGTTAGTTTATTTTTAGAAACTTTTTCTTCTGTTAATTTTTCTACTGTAATTTGTTTAGTTATAAGCTGTTTATTTCTCCATATTTTAATTGCAACATTTTGCCCAATCGGTGTATCTGCCACCACTCTAGGTAATTTTCTCATGTTCTCAATTTTTTTATTATCAAACTCTAAAATAACATCACCAGCTTCTAGTCCTGCCTTACTAGCTGGTCCGTTAGCAGTTATGCTGGCTATTAATGCGCCTTCTTCGTTACTTAAACCCAAACTATCTGCAATTTCTTTTGTAACTTCTTGAATTCTAACTCCAATAAAACCTCTTTTAATTTCTCCAAATTTAATAAGTTGTTCAATATTGTGCTTTGCTAAATTTGAAGGTATTGCAAAACCAATTCCAACTGATCCGCCTGTTTGAGAGAGAATAGCACTATTTATTCCTATCACTTGACCATCCACATTAAATAAAGGCCCTCCAGAATTTCCCTGATTAATAGAAGCGTCAGTTTGAATAAAATCATCATATTTTCCAAGATTAATATCTCTATTTCGAGCAGACACTATCCCAGCAGTGACAGTTCCTCCCAAGCCGAATGGATTTCCAATTGCAAGAACCCAATCACCAACGCGAGCTTTATCTGAATCTCCTAAAGATACGGATTGTAAATTATCTTTTGTTTTTATTTTTAAAACTGCAATATCGCTTGTTGGATCAGAACCAACAAGTTTAGCTTCATATTGTTTTCCATTAATAAATTTAACAAGAATTCCTTCAGCTCCTTGTATAACGTGATTACAGGTTATAATCGTTCCATCTTTATCGATGACAAAACCTGAGCCTAACGATTGTGTTTTTCTTTTTTGAGGAACACCATTTTTATCAAATTCTTTAAAAAGATCTTCAAATGGAGATCCTGGAGGAAAGTTAAAGTTAAAAGAATTGGCACGTGTTTCGATAATTTTCGTTGCAGAGATGTTTACAACTGACGGTAATAACTTTTCAGCAAGATCAGCAAAAGAATTTGGTCCTTGAGATTTAGCTGAAAAATTAAAAAATAAAAAAATAAAAGAAGAAATTATAAAAGATAATATATTTTTTTTCTGTAAATTTTTCATGACTAATAAAATCTCTTTATGTAATAAATAATAATAAAGCCAGTTAAAGCAAAAAATAAACCTCCGGATCTTAATTTTTGCTCAGACATATCTTTTAAATTACTTAACATTTTCTTCATAGCGACAGGAAAAATTGCATATAAGATACCTTCTATAAAAAACAACAGACCTATAGCAATAAAAACACTTTTCATCATTTATCTACTATTCTTTCCAGATTTTTCAAAATATTTAAAAAATTCACTATCAGGGGAGAGTACTAAAGAAGTCTGATTATTTCCTGAAAGAAAAGATCTTTCATAAGCCTGCATAGCTCTATAAAAATTGTAAAACTCAGGATCACGTCCAAAAGCTTCAGCAAATATTTTAGTTCTAATTGCATCTCCTTCTCCTCTTAGTATTTGTGATTTCTTTCTCGCATCAGCCAATAAAATTGTTACCTGTTTATCTGCTTTAGATTTTATAGTTTGCGCTAATTCAGCACCTTCTGCTCTAAATTCTTTCGCTTCTCTTGTTCTTTCTGTTTGCATTCTTTTAAAAATCGCATCACTATTTGCACTTGGAAGATCTGTTCGTCTAATTCGAACATCTATTACATTAATTCCAAAATCTTTTGCTTCTTCTGCAACTTCTTTAGTAATTTGCTGCATTAATTTAGCACGATCGGTTGATATAAGATTAATTAAATTTTCTTTTCCCAGCACACCTCTTATTTTTGCATTGATAATTGACGACAGTCTTGATTGCGCTACTCTTTCATTGCCTACAGAAATATAAAATTTTAACGGATCGCTAACTATAAATTTAGCATACGCATCAACAATTATTCTTTTTTGATCAAGCGCAATCACTTCTGCTGCTGGCGCGTCAATATTTAAAACTCTTTTGTCAATAAACTTAACATTTTGTAATAATGGAATTTTATAATAAAGACCTGCTGAGTTATATACTTTTACAGGCTGTCCTAATTGCAAAACAATTGCCTGCTCTGTTTCTTGAACAATAAAAAATGTTAAATATAAAGAAAAACCTACAAACAAAATCAATCCTAAAAAAAATTTAATAATTTTATTTTGCATTAGTTATTCAAATCTGTTTTTTGTTGATTATTCGTCACAGAATTTTTTAAATCAGGAAGTGGTAAATAAGGAATTGTTCCAGATTTTTTATCAATAATAATTTTATTAACACCAGATAAAATTTTCTCCATCGTCTCCATATACATTCGCTCTTGTGTAACACTCTTTGCTTTTGCATATTCATTATAGATTGCAATAAATCTACTAGCCTCACCTTGTGCCTGATCAATAACTTGGCTTTTATAAGCTTCGGCATCTTGAACAATCTTTGAAGCCTCTCCTCTTGCTCTTGGAATAATATCATTTGCATATGCTTCTGCTTCATTTTGCTGTCTTTCTTTATCTGCTTTTGCAGCCTGAACATCTCTAAAAGAATCTATAACTTGTGAGGGTGGATCTGATCTTTGTGCTTGAACTTGAGTAATTTGAATACCGGAATTATAATTATCAAGAATTTGCTGCATAATTTTGTGAGACTCATTTTCAATATCAGTTCTTCCAGACGTAAGTATCGATTGTATCTTTTTTCTTGCAATTACTTCTCGCATTGCAGTTTCAGCAACTGCTTTGATTGTGTCTTCAGGCTCAGTTACATTAAATAAATATTTTTTAGCATCTTTAATCACCCAAAATACTGAATAATTAATATCTACAATATTTTCATCTCCCGTTAACATCGCACTTTCTTCAATAATTTCACTTGAAACTTTATTACTAACAACATCGCCTGATGATCTAAATCCAATGTCTACTCTATTTACTTTTGTTACCTTTGGAGTAAGAGCCGTTTCTATCGGATAAGGTAAATGATAATTAAGTCCTGGTTGGGTAATATTAGTAAATTTTCCAAATCTTAAAACAACGCCCTCTTCATCTGGCGCAACCTGATAAAATCCTGTTAAAGACCAAATGCCGATTAAAAATATAAAAAAAATTACAATTACTTTTTTAAAATCTGGCTCTTTTCCAGAACCTGAGCCAAAAATACTATTGAAGCCATCTTGAAGCTGTTTTCCAAAATCATCACTATCTTTTGGTCTTCTATAATCAGGTTTTTTACTACTACCTTTTGGCGCTCCCCAAGGAGACTCGATCATTAAAACATTAGATTTTTTATTTTTGATTTTAAAAAACTGCATAGTGATATAAAATTTAGCTATTAATATAGGTTTAAATAGAATTTTAAAAGAAAATTACAAGTAAAAACAAATTAAAATATGACAGAACAAGACGTTAATTTAAGCAAAGAGTTTGTAGATAAAATATCTCCAAAATCTATCTATAAAAAAAATAAAATTAATGGTGTAAAAAAAATTATCGCAATTGCAAGTGGCAAAGGGGGTGTTGGTAAATCAACGATAGCGGTCAACATTGCGATAGCTCTTAAAAATTTAAATTATAAGGTTGGCATTTTAGATGCTGATATTTACGGACCATCTATTCCAAAAATGCTAGGAATTTCTGAAAAGCCAAAAAGTGAAGATGGCAAAACATTAATCCCAATTACTAAATTTGGTCTTCAATGTATGTCCATTGGATTTTTAGTAAGTGAAGACACCCCCATGATTTGGAGAGGACCCATGGTCTCAAGTACAATCAAAACTTTCACTAATAATGTCGCTTGGAAAGATCTAGATTATTTGATTATTGATTTGCCTCCAGGAACGGGTGATGCGCTTTTAACTTTTGCACAAGAGATAGATATTGATGGCGCTGTAATCATTACAACGCCACAAGAAATAGCAACGCTTGATGTAACGCGCGGAATTAAAATGTTTGAAAAAACAAATGTTAAAGTTATTGGAATTATTGAAAATATGAAAAGCTTTATATCAGATGATGGTAAGGAGCATTTTATCTTCGGTAAAGACGGCGGGCAAAAAATTGCAAAACAATTTAATGTAGATCTATTAGGTCAAATACCAATTGATATTAGATTAAGGGAGCAATCAGATAATGGTGAGCCTTTTATGGAAGTTAAAAAAGATAATAAAACTTCTCTCATTATTAATGAAATTGCAGAAAAAATTGTAAAAAAAATTAGCTAACAATTAAATTTTTCTTATCTAACACTTCCATCAATTCATTCCACTCTCTTTTACTAAGACCAGATTCTTCTTGATTAACTTTTTTGCCAGATATTAATTCTTTTATAACGTTCAATCCTTTGGCAGAAATCTCAGCTGCGCCAACACGATAATCAATAAAAGCTGCATAGGTAATTGGAACCCATTTTTTTACAGTTTCTAACATCTTCTCAGCATACACTCTAATTTCGTACTGCGCGTGACTGTCTGCTCTTAGAAATAAAAAATTAAGAAGATTTAATAAATCTGTTTTCCAATACCACTGTGTATAAGTATTTAACGTTAAATTCATTCGTGCAAGCTCTCTTGCAAGTCCAACTTTACTTTCATCTATCTTGCTGCCATCAAATCTTTCATTCAATAATTTCTCATAATTATCGTATGTTCGTGTGGCATCATCTTTTAAGATTTTAAGTACTTCATCAGCTTGTTTTTGATCTAGAATCTCTCCCTTGCCCTGTCGGTTACTTAATGATTGCGCTGCAAGTTGTTCTCTTGCTGGTAAATAAAATTCTTTATCTAATATAGAGTACCTAGCTGAATACTCATTAACGTTTGCAGTTCTATGTCTAATCCATTGTCTTGCTATAAATATTGGAAGCTTGACGTGATACTTTATCTCGCACATCTCAAACGGTGTGCTATGGCGATGTCGCATTAAATATTTGATTAGACCTTCATCGGTTGAAACTTTTTTAGTACCTTTACCATAAGAAACTCTCGCTGATTGAACAATTGAAGAATCATCCCCCATATAATCAATCACTCTAATAAACCCGTGATCTAAAACTGGGATTGCCTCATACAACACTTTTTCTAATTCAGAAGAAGTAACTCTTTTTGTAGTATTTGATTGAGACTGCTGATCTTTAATTTCTTGTTTTTGTTCTGCAGTTAATTCCATGGTAGCTCTATTTTTTTAAAAATCTAAATATCTCTTTAATTAAACGATTCAAAGTCTTATATTATTGATGTTGGTTTTCCAACTACGACGATAAACGAGATTCGTAATAAACATTGAGGACCAGGGGGCGGTACCCTGCACCTCCACCATTTACAACTTATGGGGGTGAACTAGAATCGACTAATGTCTAAAGGCTTTTCTTTCGTCCGGTATTGTACCACCGCAAAGGACTAAAAATATAAACGCAAATGAACAATTTGCTCTTGCTGCCTAATTAATTTATTAATTAGAAAAGCACGGTCTGGGGCGCCGGGTAACAGAACGCCCCGCTTAATAATAGATGTAATGATAAATTATTTAAATTTACAACTTAATCTAGTATTTACTTTATTCAGATATACTAAATATAAATTTTTTAACTCAAAAAAATTTGATTATATTTTCTTAAATTCAACTAAGAAAAAAAACTTTTTTAAAATTTTTTCATATTTTAAATTATCTAAATCTCAATTCAGGCAAGATTTGTTTGTATTAAATCAATTAAATTTTAAAAGAAATGGATATTTTGTAGAATTTGGTGCTACTGATGGATTAAAATACTCAAACACGTATTTGTTAGAAAAAAAATTTTTATGGAAAGGAATATTAGCAGAACCGTCAAAATCGTTTCACAAAGAATTAACTAAAAATAGAAATTGCGATGTAGAGAAAAAAATTGTCTGGAAAAATTCCAATTCAAAATTAGTATTTTGTGAAACTTATAACCCCACATGGTCCACTATAAAAAAATATATGAATAAAGATTTTAACAAAAGACACTTAAAAAAAGAATATATGGTAAAATCAATCTCACTAAATAATTTATTAAAAAAATATAATGCTCCTAAAATTATTGATTATTTATCTGTTGATACCGAAGGAACTGAACTCGATATTTTAAGTAATTTTAATTTTAATAATTACAAATTTAAAATTATTACATGTGAACACAATTATACTCCTGCTAGAGAAAAAATATATACGTTGCTTAAAAACAAAGGATATAAAAGAATACTTTCTAATATATCACAAGTTGACGATTGGTATATAAACTCATCCATTGTTTAAAATTCTATGCTTAATTTAACTTTTATAATTTTGTAAACAACGAACTTTAAATACAAATTAGAGTCTAAATAACGAATATTTTCAACGAAGTGTGAACGAATTTTTTTTAAAATACTATATTTTATGATATTAATTTTTAAATGGAGTTTGTAGCAGAACGCCACCTTTAATTTATGAAAAAAATTGAAATATACACTACTGATTATTGTCCCTTTTGCGTCAAAGCAAAAAATTTACTAAATAAAAAAAAAGTAGTATTTAAGGAAATTAATGTTTCTAACGATGATAATTTAAGAGAAAAAATGACAAAAATGGCAAACGGGGTAAGATCTGTTCCTCAAATTTTTGCAGATGGAATTCATATTGGAGATTGCGATAAAATACATCAATTAGATAAAGAAAATAAATTAGATTCTCTTTTAGGTCTAAAATAAATAATTACAGCCTATGACATTATCTTTTATGCTAGCATTTTTTGCTGGTTTAATAAGCTTTGTTTCTCCTTGTGTATTACCTCTTATACCTGGTTATATTTCTTTCATTAGTGGCGTTTCTTTTAATGAATTAAATCAAAAGTCAAAAAATTTTATATTAAAAAAATCTTTATTTTTTAGTTTAGGATTTTCTCTAGTTTTCATATTACTAGGAGCAACTGCAACTATTTTGGGAAGCTTCTTGTTAAAACACATTGCAATACTATCTTACTTGTCAGGATTTTTAATAATTTTTTTTAGTTTATATTTATTAGATTTTGTTAAGATTGATTTTTTAAGTAAAACTTTTGGAAATTTTAATTTAAAATTTTCTAATAATTTATTTTTTCCATTTGTGGTTGGAGTAGGATTTGGCTTTGGTTGGACTCCTTGCATTGGCCCGATATTAGGTTCAATACTTGCAATTGCATCACTTGAAGATTCGATTGCTAAAGGAATATTATTATTAACTTTTTATTCCCTAGGACTTGCTTTACCCTTCATTATTTCGAGTTTAATAATTAATTATTTTTTAGTTTTTTCAAAAAATATAAGAAAATATTCAGAAAAAATTAAGAAATTATCAGGAGTTATTTTGCTTATCACAGGCATATTAATTGTTTTTGGAAAACTTCAAATAATAAGTTTCTTTATTATTAAGTATTTACCAATATTACAAAAATTAGGGTAATTTAATTTATAGTTTCGATAATTCTTATTGGTTTATTTTGCAAAAAAGCCTCTAAATTTTGAAACATTTGCTCATAAAAAAGCTGATAGTTTTCTTTGGTTACATACCCTAAATGTGGAAGTAAAAATGCATTGGCTAAAAATCTTAATTTATGATTCTCTGGTAAAGGCTCAATATCATAAACATCTAAACCCGCACCATGAATAGTATTTTTCTCTAAAGCTTCAATTAAATCTAACTCATTAACTATTGGACCTCTAGAAGTATTTATTAATAATGTATGGGATTGCATCATAGAAAACTCTTTTTTAGTAATTAAGTTTCTAGTTCTGCTACTTAACACTGTATGAATAGTGATAATATCTGACTTTTGCAAAAGTTCCTCTTTAGTAACTGCTAAAACATTATTTTCTGTGGCTGTAGATAATTTTAAATTTTCGCTCCAAGCTATAACGTTCATTCCAAAAGCTAATGCAATTTTAGCAACTTGCTTTCCTATTTTTCCAAGACCGATAATACCAATTGTTTTTCCTTTAAGTTCTAATCCTATAGAGGTTTGCCAATAACCTTGGTACATATTTTCTGTTTCCTCTCTTAAATTACGAGCCAATCCTAAAATTAGAGCCCAAGTTAATTCTGCGGTTGGATTAGGATTACTTTCTGTTCCACATATCAAAATTTTTCTCTCTTTAGCTGTAGCTTGATCAATTGATCTATTAATCATTCCGCTAGTTATAATAATTTTTAAATTTTTTAAATTATTAATAATATTTTTTGTAATTGGCGTTCTTTCTCTCATAATCAGTAAAGCTTCAAAATCTTTTAATTGTTCAATCACCTGTTGTTCACTTTCAAATGGTTGATTAAATACTTGAAATTGGCAAATTTTTTTAAAATTATCAGTATCAATCATATCTAATGAAACATTTTGATAATCATCTAAAATTGCAACTTTCATTTAATTAAATCTTAAAATTTTCTCTAGATGAAATATATATTCCTAAAATTATTATTAAAGCTCCGATAATATGGAAATTCATAACAATCTCATGAAAAAAAAATATGGCCATAAATGAACTAAATACGGGCATTAAATGTAAAAAAATTCCAGCATGATTTGGTCCAACTATATTAACTGCAGAATTCCAAAATAAATAAGCTCCAAGTCCAGCAAATAAAACAACGTAACTTAATATAAAAAAAACAGGTAAATTAATTGGCAGAGTTATTTGTGAGTGTAATTCGAATAGAAATTGTGGAAGCAAAAAAACTAAACCAATAGAAACTATTATCTGTATAAAAGTTAGACTTTTAAATGGTAATTTATAAGTTTTTAATAAAGTCGAATATGTTGCCCAAGATAACATTGCAATTAACAATAAAAAATCACCTTTATTTATATTTAGATGAATTAATTTCTGTAAATCAAATTTTGTAATGATAATTACAACACCTAGAAAAGACAGAATAATTCCAATTATTTGATTAATATTAATTTTTTCAGTTTTAAATAAAAAGGATATAAAAATTATAAAAACTGGAATTGTAGAAATCATTAAAGCTCCATTAATAACCTGCGTAAAATTTAGTGCATAATAAACGACCGAATTAAAAATACTAACGCCGGTAATTGATATAGGTATTAAAATATAAAAATAT
>CAIQAD010000025.1 GCA_903869725.1 uncultured Alphaproteobacteria bacterium
AACATTTACTCCTTCAAATTTAACAATCACAGGAGTGAACGGACAAACGTTTACCGCAACAGGCACCGCAACATTAGGTAATTCAGGCAATGTTCAAACTAATCAACCATTATCAGCAATTAGCTTAACATTAACTGGTGTCAGCGGAGCATCAACGAGCAACTACAATACTTTAACTACTGCTCAGACTTCAGTGAGTGTTACTCCTAAGACAGTAAGTTTATCTGCAAATAAAACTTATGATGGTAGTCCAGATTTAACTGGATATGTAACTGTTGTAACTGGAATAGCAGGAGAAACTTTAAATTACACTGGCGCTACAGCTAATTCTAAAGATGTAATTACAGCAACATATATTAATGCAATTAAATTAACCAATGGAACTGGTCTTGCATCTAATTACCAATTACCAAGTATAATAGGAGCTAATTCTTCTAACTCAGTTGCCATTTCAACAAAGGCAGTAACAGTCTCTGGAATTACGGCAAGTGATAAAGTTTATGACGGTTCAACTATAGCAATAATTAATACATCTGGTTCAGTAGCAGGTTTAATTGTTGGAGATGTAATTAGCGTTAGAACAACAGGTGTATTTAGTGATGCAAATGTAGGAATCAATAAAACTGTAAATCTGACAACAACTATTACTGGATCAGATTCAACTAATTATAATTTTACAATTCAACCAACAACAACCGCAACTATTACTCCTGCGCCGTTACAAGTTATAGCCGGGAACTCTGCGAAATTTACTAATCAAACTGCAGATCCAGTTGGTTATAATGGGGCGATTTACGTAGGACTTGTTGGTGCAGATACATCAAGTGTTTTAACAGGAACATTGAAGCTTACTAGAAGCGATCCAACTAATAATGCAGCAGGAACATACACTTTAACACCAAGTGGCTTTGGAACTATAAATGGAAATTATGCAATAAGTTATCAAAACGGAACATTTACAATTGTTCCTCAAAACACTTTATTAGTTTCAGTTACAAATCAGACCATCAATTATAGCAGTAATCCAAATTATACTTCTTTAACTGCGCAATATTTAACAAGCGACAATACTATTGTAACTTTGCCTAACGTTTCAGTATCAGGAAATATTGTTTCAGTTAGTGATAATTCTGGAAATGGTGCTAACTTTAATATTACACCAGATAAAGTAACTTATAGTTCTTCAAATAATTTTAATGTTGGTGGATACAATTTATCTGCAATTAGTCCTGCAATTACAGGTTCACTTTTTAGTTCAATGGTTATTACTGGAACATTACAAATTAATACGAAAGTTATAGATCCAAATTCATTGATTACGAATGTTGCAAAAGTTTATGACGGCAATACTAGTATTACTCAAGCAAATGCGACAATTACAATTAACCCTACTGCAATTGCAACAGGAGATAAATTATCTGTAAATGGATCCGGTTACTTTACAGACAACGCTAATGTTGGAACAAGTAAACCGATTTCATTGAATATAAATTTATCTGGAACAGACTCAAAAGATTATGCTTTAAGCGCTACTTCGATAACATCATCTGTTGGAACTATAACTCAATTAGCATCTGTAACTTATACAGGAACAATAGGCGGTAACTGGTCAAATCCTCTTAACTGGACTGGTCTTAATCAAACTTCGACTGGTGCAATTCCAACATTAAGTAATGTTGCGCAAGTAATCATTCCAGCAGCAACGAGTGTTGTATATGACTCAGTTCACTTAACTTCTTTAGTTCCAACAAGCACTATTGTTGATAATGGAAATTTAACAATATCTGCCCCTAATAATTTAGTTTTTAATAATATTGTTTCTGGAAACGGATCGTTAAGTTTGACTGGCCCTGGCCCTGTTACCTTGACTGCAAATAATAGTTACACCGGTGGAACTAATATTAATAGCGCAACGCTTATTATTGCAAATGCTAACGCTATAGGAACAGGAGCTGTCACTTCTTCTTCTGGAACATTAGAGGTGGAATCTGGAATTGTATTACCAAGTTTAACTATGAATGGACCAGTTACATTAGCGAGCGATATTAATACTACAGGTGCCCAAATTTATAACGGCGCTGTTATTTTAGATGCTGGATATGCTGTTAGCGGAACAGTTACTCCAATGATTATATCAACTGTTAATGGAGATATTACTTTTGGAAGCACATTAGCTGCTGGTAACAATGCTCTTTCAACTATGCAATCATTAACAATTAGAGCTGGAGGAACAGGTAAAGTGATTTTTGATGGAGCTGTTGGGTCCTTATTTACAACAAATAGTGACACTTATGAGAATTATTCAAAAAGTCGAGAAGCAGCTAGTTTGTATAATTTAGATGTAACAGGAACTGAGATATTAATTAATGCAAACATTACAACTTTTTCATCACAAGCTTATCGTGGTCCAGTTTTAATTGGAGACAATGGAACAAATGGTCCTACAAGAATAATTTTATCAGAGTATACTGCAAGTCCTACTGTTACTTTCTATAGCACGATAGATGACAGTGTAAACAATGGACATAATTTAATTGTAAAAGCCGTATCTATTCCTGGTACCAATGGTTCAGATGTTATTTTTGATGGTGCGATTGGCTCAAAAACTCCGCTAAAAAGTTTGTTGGTTGCAATTGGAGCGCAAGATCTTGGGACTGGCAGCAAATATGGAGATATTACAAAATATCTTGATGGTATAACTTTAAAAGGAAACGTAACAACTTATGGTGAGCAGGATTACTACGTAGATTCTGCCGCAGGAATAACAGTAGTTCCTGGTACAACATTTACATCACTAAATGGCGATGGCATTAATTTTAATTATAATGCTGTTCCAAAAGGAGGAGGAGCGCCTCCAAAGGGTATTATAATTGATAATAAAGCTCCAATTATACAGTCGGCAACTTATGAAGTTACAGACTTAGAACGTTTTTTTGATAAAGTTTCAACAGAAACTTCAGGCACCCTTGAAAACAATGTCGTAAATTCAGATACTGCAGGGCGAGGAAGTTTAGATGTTATTTTCTGCGGTCAAGATGAAAACGGAAATGTAGACGTACGTTGTAATGAAATTTAAATTATTAAAGAATTAAAAGTCATAAGAGACTTTTAACCATAATTGCGTTTTATTGTATTTATTATCCACGTTTAGCTGTTGGCCTGTGGAAGTATAAAGTGGGTTTTGTCCAATTCTATAAGCCATAGTTCCATCTATATTTAAATTATCATATTTAAATTGTCCGCTTATACCTGTTGCTGCTAAACTATAACTGTTGCTAGCATTTGTTGAACCTTGCCAGTTATCAAAAGTATTAACGTATTGTTTGATAAAACCCTTCTCTAAAAATGGTCCAAAGTTAAAGTATTTATTGTAAGGATATTTTAATTCTGTCTTTAATATTAATCCTTCAGAACCTCCGCCTTGTCCTGATGGATATGCTTCAACGGAGTAAGGACCGCCCAAAGTTAATTGTTCAGATGAATTTAAATTTTTACTTGCCATTTGTCCGTCTGCAGATATTAACCAATTAGTATTTTTAAGCTCAGCAATTGGTTGATTTCTGCTGACATTAAAAGTTAATTTTTCAAAAGAACCGTTAGTTTTGGCAGCTGTGCTGTCACTCGATAACTCTGAGGCGTCATTAATTCTTAATTTTCCAAGGTATGCACTAGCGTTATAGGAAATTGAAGATTTGTCTGTATTATAAATGTAGCCATCTACACCTGTTATAAAATTAGTAATGCTATAGTCAGATAAAGTTTTAAGTGTAGAAGATGATACGTTTACATAATCTTTTCTTTCAGCGCTAAGTTTAACATTGGTTCCAAAAGTACTTGTTTTGTAAACAGGATAGCTAATGTTAGCTCCAAAAGTTTTTGAATTACCTTCACTTTGATTATCTGTGCTACTAAATCTAGATAACGTTTGATAATCTAGATGAGTGGCTGTTACTCCAACTTTTAAACCATCATAACCAATCGGTCTCGCGTAAGCTATTTGCCCGTAGTTAGAACCAGAGGATTTGATTGCATTGATGCTTGCTAAATCTCCTATGCCAGAAATATTATTTAAACTAAAATTACCAATTGCTTGATTAACGCCAGTGGATGGCGATCCATAATTTGCAGCTGACACTTGCCCTTTAAATAGTGGAGTATCTTCAACTGAAACATTGAAATTACTTTCGCCTTCTTTTTTACCCTGATCATAAGTACCAATTGCGTTTACTCCAGGCAATTCATTTAAAATGAGAATTTTACGTTGTAGCTCTTGCGTATCGATGTAAGCAGAATCTTTATTTTCGCTGTCTGTTTTAAAGTATTTTTTTACAGTCTCAGCAGACATTCTAGGATTTACACTTTTTTGTTCTACTACTACTTCTCCTAAGGAGCCCTCAACAATTTTTATGTTTACAAGACCATCTTTAATTTCTTGTGGCGGTAAGATTGCTTTAACCAAACGATTCTTGCTTGAGTAATAATCTTGAATATCAGTTGTTACGTCTTTTAAGTCATCAAAGGTAAGTTTTCTCTCTTTCCATTTAGTCACAACTTTTTGTAATTCTTCTTCAGTTAATAATTTATTACCGCTAAATCTAAATCCTTTAATTTCTGTTGCTTGTTCAGTAACTCCTTCTTTCTTCACTTCTTTTTGTTTTTGAATTTTAGGCTGAACTTCTGGTGCTGATTTTTTTAATTGTAATTCTAATTCTCTTTGTAAAATACCGCTGATATTATCGTTAGTTGCTGCAAAAACAGATGTGTTTGACAAAAAAACAAAACTGACCAATGAAATTTTTAAAAGTATCTTAGAGGATAAAAAATTAGTTTTAGATAATTTTATTGAAGTCATCTTTAATGGCCCTTACTAAGATTTGCTAAAAATGCATAGTATTTAACATATGGTGAGTCATTTTTGTTATTCATCATGCAAAAACTGCATATTAGATTTAAATAAATATCTCTGAAAATAACAATTTTTTTGTAATAAGAAGCTCATATGAGAGTTACAAAATTGAGAACTGTTGTTAAGACGGCAATTTACCGAGTGTGGATTTTATTAACCTCTTACATTTTTTTAATTATTATTGGTAAAAGCTGGGGCGAAGCAGTGGTACCAGCGCTTGTTTTGAATGGTATTTATTCTTTAGGCTACTATAGCTACGATCGCATTTGGCAAAAAATTAAATGGGGAATAGTAAAAGACTAGACTATTTTTGCAGAAACTTTTCCAACCCCTGGAATATTCCCAACAAAATGATCACCGCGTTGCATTGGTATAATCGCAGTTGTTGAACCGGTTGTTACCCAAAAATCAAAACTTAAAAACATTTGATTTTTTTTAATTGCATTAAGTAACCAAATTAAAGAATTAATAGGATCGCCCAAAACGTTTGAACTTATTCCAGGATATTTCATATTATTCTTTTTATTAATAAGTAACGTTTTAACGTTGGTTATTTTTTTTAAGTTATATTTTTTTAATTTGCCAGCAACGAATGCAACATTTAATCCAAAGTCAGAAATCATTCGGCCTAAACAATCAATTGCTTTTATTTTTTGTCTAAAGCCAACAATTTCTAATGCTGGCGCCATACCAATGATAAATTGTTTTACATTAGATTTAGTAATTTTTTTGTCATATTGAAATAGTTCATTTTTTATTTTGAATGCAACTTCTAATTCAATTCCTAATAAATTATTTTGCAATGGTACTTTAGAATTATTTTCGTAAGTTGTTTCTTCATACAGATAAGAGAAGAAAGGGCTTTCGGCTTTTAATTTTTTCCACACCGCTTTATTTGTAGCACCCGCTTTAAAACCAATTGGGTTCCATAATAATTCTTGCTCTACTTTTCTACAAATGGCTGCAGCTGTTTTTGGATTTTGAATAAGTGATTTTGAAATTTTAGGGATAAATTTATTATTATAACGAGCTGTTACAAGCTTATGTGCTATAGTTTCAATTGCTTTACTCATAATAAATGTAACGTTTTTGCTATTTTAAATTTTAACAACACTAGAATATCGGCTTAAAATGGCAAGAAAAATTGTGGAAAATAATATATTTCATAATATAGTTAAAAGAAAAATACTAAATCAATTACGATGAAAATTTCCAAAATAGCCTTAAAAAATAAAAGTCTTTTAGTTAATAAATGCCTAATTAACGGTAAATGGGTTGGTAGCAAAAAAACTTTCAAAGTTCACAATCCTTCAACTGGTGACCTGATTGCAGAAATACCCGATCTTGGAAAAAAAGAGACAAGTGCAGCAATTGATGCTGCAGAGAAGGCTTTTTATCTATGGTCAAAAGTTCCAGCCATTGAACGTTCTAAAATATTAAAAAATTGGCACAAATTGGTTGTTGAAAATGCAGATGATATTGCAAAAATTTTAACAACTGAACAAGGAAAACCTTTATCGGATGCCAAAGGTGAAATGAATTACGCAATTAGCTTTATTGAGTGGTTTGCAGAAGAAGCAAAAAGAATTTACGGCGACATCATGCCTGATCCTATAAAGAATAAAAGATTAATGGCATTAAAGCAGCCAGTTGGAGTGTGTGCTGCAATTACACCGTGGAATTTTCCAGCTGCAATGATTACACGAAAATGCGCACCTGGATTTGCAGCCGGTTGTACTTTTGTAATTAAACCAGCTGAACAAACACCACTTACAGCAATTGCATTAGTTAAACTTGCAGAAGATGCAGGTTTTCCAAAGGGAGTTATTAATATTGTCACAAGTCTAGAGCCTGAAGAAATTGGCGCTGAAATAACATCTAATATAAAAATTAGAAAAATTTCATTTACCGGTAGCACTGAAGTTGGAAGAATTTTAATGAAACAAAGTGCACCAACGCTTAAAAAACTTTCACTTGAGCTTGGAGGCTGTGCGCCTTTTATAGTGTTTGAAGATGCAAATCTTGATCATGCAGTGCAAGGATTAATGCTTGGAAAATTTAGAAACGGTGGACAGGCGTGCGTTTCTCCAAATAGAATTTATGTGCAAGAAAAAATATATAATACATTTGTTAAAAAATTTGTAATAGAAGTTAAAAAATTAGTTGTCGGCGATGGTATGGCTGCAAAATCAACCATGGGACCATTAATTGATGAGCGTGCAATATTAAAAGTACAAGATCATATTAAAGACGCCGTTAAAAAAGGTGCTACCGTTGAAACGGGTGGCAAGCCTCATAAATTAGGTGGTAACTTTTTTGAACCTACAGTGCTTTCAAATGTTACAAAAAAAATGAAATGTGCTAGCGAAGAAACCTTTGGACCGTTAGCTCCTTTTATAAAATTTAAAACCGAGCAAGAGGTTATAGCGTACGCAAATAGCACTGATTTTGGTCTGGCCTCTTATTTTTTCTCAAAAGATATTGCAAGAATATGGAGAGTGGCTGAGGCAATAGAGAGCGGAATGGTTGGTGTAAATACCGGTCTTTATGCAAATAGCGGAGCACATTTGCCATTTGGCGGTGTTAAACAATCTGGCTTTGGTCGAGAAGGATCAAGATACGGCATTGATGATTATTTAGAAATCAAAGCATTGTCATTTGGAAATATCGAATAATTGTGTCTAATATTTTAAACGTCCCGTCGATTGAAATTAAAAAATTTATAGAAAAAAATCCAAACAGCGTTCTGTTAGATGTTAGAACAGAAGAAGAGTGGAACGGCGTTGGCAGACCCAATGCTGAAAACTTTAAAATAACTACTTATTTTATTTCTTTATTAGTTGGACCAGATAGAAAAAAAAATGATAATTTTTTAAAAGAATTTTTAGATAAAAAAGTTGCAAAAGATAAAAACATTTTAGTTATTTGTAGATCTGGCATGCGTTCTTTAACCGCGGCTAAGATGTTGGAAGAAAACGGTTATAAAAATTGTTTTAATATTGCAGATGGCTTTGAAGGTAATCCTGCAGTTGGCGAAGGTTGGAAAAAAAATAATTTACCTTGTAAATAAATTTAGTTCTTATTTTTATACCAGCCACTGCCCCCTTCATTTTTAATTAAACCAATTGCTTCAATGGGTCTTTGTTTTAATGCGTATTCAAAATAATCATTACTGTTTAATGTAACCCTTATCTGATTTAAAGGTTCATTCAGGATATCGTCAGTTATGTGATACCACTCGCCATACATTCTAAATTTTTTGCCATTTACATATATGGTTGCATAACCTTCATTACCAATACTTGTTGTTCCAATTTTATCAGGAGTAAATCTAAAATTTTTTGTTATAATTTGTACGTTGTAACCAGAATTATTGTCTTTTATAATTTTTATATCAACCGTTGGATAAGGATCTTTCGGTTCAATAAATTTTGGATTACGATCATAATTAACAACTGAACTTGGTTGCTGTGAAAAAACTAAACTACTAGAAAACAGTAGACAGAGTAAGGTTGTTATAATTTTTATTTTAAATTTCATTATTTATTATTATTATCTTAATTTTAATTAAAATGACAAAAAGATATTCAGGAAAATCATTTAAAGATCGAAGTATTAAAAAAAAGCCTAAGTTTAGTAAAAAAATAAAATTACTGATTAAACGTAATAAAGGCTAATCTCTAAAATTTACAAATTCTAGTGGCTGACCGATATCAATGCCACGAATTGCTGCAATTGCTTCTTGAAGGTCATCTCTTTTTTTTCCATCAGCTCGTAATTCTTCGCCTTGAATTTTCATTTGAATCTTAAGTTTTAAAGTTTTAACTTGCGCAATAATTTTTTTTGCACTGTCTTGATCAATTCCATCCTTTAATTCACTTAATTGTCTTACGGTATTGCCCGTTGCAGATTCGGTACTTTTTACTTTTATTACTCTTGGATCTACTTTTCTTCTTATTAAATGAGTTGATAACAATTCATTTACTTGTTTTAATTTTAAATTATCAGGTGCTAAGGTTGTAATTTCTTTATCTTTTCTTTCGATACTAATGTTTAGACCTTTAAAGTCGTAACGGGTTCCAATCTCACGAAGACAATTTGAAAGAGCGTTATCAAATTCTTGGAAATTTATTCTGCTAACGACATCAAATGAGGGCATATTTTATCTATCTTTTTAATTAAAAATTAAATTAAATTATTA
>CAIQAD010000026.1 GCA_903869725.1 uncultured Alphaproteobacteria bacterium
ATAAAAAATAAAAAAAAAATAAACAAATACTTTTTATTATATTCTAAAAATAAAAATAAAATACTTTTTCAAAAAAGTAGCAATAATCTTTTAAAAGATTTTTCAAATTTACCATTGATAGAGCAAAAAGAATTTTTTAATAGTGAATTTAAAAAAAATTATTTCTTTTTTTCAAAAAAACCTATTATATTAAAAAAAAAATTCACTCATTATATTTCAAATATCAAAATGCTAATTACAGTATTAATTTTCACAGATATTTATAAGATTAATTCTTCAAAAATGTTCTGGATAATTAAACAAGATATGAATAATAAATTGCTATCTAGCTTTTCAAAAAAATTTATTAATCTTATAGAAGAAAAAAATAAAAATTATGTTTAGTAAAATTATTATTGTCGGAGCAGGAATATCCGGACTAACTTTAGCTAATTTTCTTCAAAAAAATAATTTTAATAATTTCAAAATTTATGAAAGAAATAATAACAGTGTATCATCTACTACTGGAATTCAGTTGTCACCAAATGCTGTTAGAATTTTAGATTTTTTAAAACCAAAATTTCATTTAGATAAAGTATTTAATAAAATTAATTACTTAAATATTCATTCTCAAGATAGAAATGAAGTGATTTCAAAAATAGATTTTAATCATTTATCTAATGATAAAATTCCTTATATTAGTTGTAGTCGTAATAATTTAATAAAATTTTTAAATTTTTCTATTTCTCCTAAAAATATTTTCTATAAAAAAAAATTAACTCAAGTAATTAGACAGAATAAATTTATAGTCGTTAAATTTGCTGACGGATCAGAGGATGAATGTGATTTATTAATTTCAGCTGATGGTATATTTTCTGAAACTAGAGCAGAAAGAGATATTATTAAGCAAACAAATTTCACTGCTTTTAGAGGTATAATCAAAAATTTTTTTCCACATTCATCAACAACAAACGATGTAATGAATTTGTGGTTTGGCAAAGATAATCATGTTGTTAGTTATTTTATCAATAATAGTAATGATATAAGTTTTACAGCCGTCATAAAGAATAAACTTCGTAATTTGAATTTAAGCCAAACAATTAATTTCAATGACGAATATCCAAAAAAAGATTTTTCTAATTTATTTTTATTAAAAAATAAAAATTTTAAAGAACTATTAGAAAATATAGATACAATACATCATTGGCCTATTTATTCTTTAAAGAAGAATATTTTTTTCAGAGATAATCAAATTTTTATAGGGGATAGTTCTCATGGAATGGTTCCTTTTCAGGCACAAGGAGCAGCACAAGGGATTGAAGATGCTTATATTTTGCAGGAGCTAATATTAAAGCAGGTAACTAATAATTTGGGTTTATTTTATTTTAATAAAAGAAATAGCCGAATAAAAAGTATAATTTATCGTTCAAATATTAATGTTTTTATATTTCATTTATCAAACCCAATTTTAGTTTATTTGAGAAATGCATTTTGTAAATTAATCGAAAAAAGTTTTTTTTGGAAGAAATTTATGTTTGACTGGATTTTTAATTATAATCCTAGAAGCACTAATTATTTTTTCTAATTTTTTCTCTTAGATAATCTAAAGGATATAATTTATTTTCCATTTTTATATGCCAAAAAGACCAGCCATTGCAACTCTCTGCTCCTTGAATCTTGGCCCCTACAGAATGTATAGAGCCAGTAATATCCTTATAACCTATGCTTCCATCAGCCATTACATGTGCTTGTATTTTACTTTTTGAGTCAAAAAGTTTAAGGCCAGGTTCAATAATTCCACTTTCAATTAAATAGCCAAACGGAATTCTTTTTTCATTTTTTTTATTTTCAACTGTTTTCAAAAAATTATCATCAATTTTTTTAATTTTTTTAATTCTGTTTTCTGCATTATAAATATATTTTTTGTTATTATCTATTCCATAATAATTTCTTCCAAGTTTTTTTGCAACAGCTCCAGTCGTTCCTGTTCCAAAAAAAGGATCTAAAATAAAATCTCCTTTTTTTGTAGAAGATAAAATAATTCTATATAACAAGCTTTCTGGTTTTTGAGTTGAATGAACTTTAATTTTGTTAATTTTTAATCTTTCCCCTCCACTACATATTGCTAAATCCCAATTAGATCTCATTTGTTTATCGTCATTAAAGCACTTTAGTGATTTATAATTAAAAGTGTATTTTGAATTTTTATTTTTTGATGCCCAAATTAATGTTTCGTGAGCATTAGTAAATCTAGTACCTTTAAAATTTGGCATTGGATTTTTTTTATTCCATATAATGTCATTTAAAATCCAAAAACTTTTATCTTGAATAATTTTTCCTAATCTAAAAATATTATGATATGTTCCTATTACCCAGATTGTTCCGTTATCTTTTAAAACTCTATGACATTCTTGTATCCATAAAGATGAAAATTTGTCGTAAACATTTAAATCTTCAAATTTGTCCCATTTATCATTTACAGCTTTAACTTTAGAATCATCCGGTCTTCTTAGCTGTTTATTTAGTTGGAGATTATATGGAGGATCTGCAAATATGCAGTCGAAAGTTTGGTCTGGTATTTTTTTTAATTCCTCAATTATATCTCCAAGTATAATAGAGTTATGCAGAATTTCTTTCATACAACTAAGAAGTGTAAATAATATCAGACGAGACTCGCAGTCAATACAAGAGTGGGCACTTATTGTGTTTTTAGTTTTAGTTTATCAATAGGTTGTGTATAGGGGAAAACGTTTTGCGATGATGGACTGTAATTCCAAATTTTCTAATTGCTTCCATATGTTTTTTTGTTCCATAGCCGACATTATTTTCCCAATCATAATTAGGAAAATTTACAGACAAATTTTTCATTAAATTGTCTCTAGAAACTTTGGCAATTATTGATGCAGCTGCAATAGAGATACATTTTTGATCACCTTTAATAATAGTTCTTATATTTTTCTTATTACTTGGAGAAAAGTTTCCATCAACTAAAATTATAGATTTATCATTTATAAATTTTTTTAAAGCTCTATTCATAGCAAGCAGTGAAGCTTGTAAGATGTTTAACTTTTCAATTTCATCTACATTAGCTACCCCAATAGAATAATCACAATGTTTGATAAGTATTTCATATAACTCGGTTCTTTTTTTTTTATTAATTTTTTTTGAATCATTAATTCCAATTGGAAATTTTTTTAAATCTAGTTTAATTGCCGCAGCAAATACTGGACCAGCTAAACATCCTCTTCCAACTTCATCAACTCCAATAATATTATTACCGTAATAGTAATCTTTAAATTTATGCATTTATTTTAGTTATAAAATTTCTAAATTTTTTTAAATCTTGCCAGGCTAATTTTTTATATTCTGGATTAGTTAATAATTCACTGGGGTCGAATGTAGTTAAAGCGTCTATACTTTTGTTGTTATTTAATATTTTTGTATATTCTCCATGTATATTTAAAATATTTTTATTATCATTGTTAAAAAAATTATAAGTTTTATCTCCAAGCATTAGTATGATCCTAGGTTGAATTATTGATAAATGTTTATCTAAAATTTTTTTAATTAATAAATTATCTAATTTTAAATTTGCATCATTATCAAAAAATATATTTGTAAAATAACATAAGTCATTGTTTAGCATTATAGAAGAAAGCATTTTATCTAATAATTCTCCTCTTTTATTGCTGAAAATTAGTTTATTATTAATATCTTCTAAAGATGGTTGAAAACCTAAAATCATAATTTTTGCAAAAAGGTTGCCTTTGTAGAAAAAATTCTCGTTTTCCACTTTTACTTTTGAAATATTTTTAACTTCTTCGAGCAGAAAAGTAATTTTTTTTTTTCTATCAAAGATGTTATTGTCTTTTGATTTTACGTCGTTATTGTAAAAATTAATTACATTTAAATTTGAATAATACTCAAGTAAGTTTATATTCTTAATTTTTATTTTATAAATCGCCATTTATGAAAAAATTACGGTTATTCTGCATTTTTTTAATTGTTTTTATATCAATTTCGAGAGATTTAAATGCGAATATTTTTGAGGATAAAAATAACAAGTTTAATAACTCAAAATTTTTCTTAAATTATTTATCTGGCATAATTTCTTTTAATAAAAACGATATAGAAAAAAGTAATAAATATTTTGAAACTATTAAAGATTTGGGACTTTATCATTCAGAGTTCAATTACAAGTATGTAGAAAATTTAGTTAATAAAGGAAAAATTGACGAAGCTTATAGTTTTATTCAAAATTTAGGTCAGGATTATTACCATCTTTATCCTTTTAATTTAGTTATGTTTGTTCACGATTTTAAAAATCATAAATATAATAAAATTAAAGATTATCTGATTGTTTCAAATAAAAATAATTTAGATTCGTTACAATTAGAACTTTATTTAGACTTAAACTTGTGGTTAAAATTAGCCACAAATAGTTCAGACGATAATAAAAATTTTTTTAAAGATAATTTAGGATCAAATAGTAATTTTAAAAATATATTTTTTGTACAGAAAATATTAATTAATTTATTTTTAAATAATGAAATTCAAATTAATAACGATTTTAATGAAATATCAATTAATAAAAATTTTAGAAGATATAACTTCTTTTATTTAAAATATTTTTTAGAAAAAAATAATAAAGAAAAAATAGAAGAAGTCATATCAAAAAATAATCTAAATTATTCTGACAATCTATTATTTAGACAATTATTTGTAGATATAAAGAGTAATGATTATTCAATAATTGAAAAATTTTATAATAGGTCAGATCTCAATGATGGTCTTGCAGAATTATTTTATTTATTTGGAGCTATTTATAAAGATCAAAATCAAATAGGCACTTCTACTTTTTATTTAAATCTCAGTGATTATTTAAATCCAAATTTTACAAGCAATAAAATTCTAGGAATAGAAGATCATTTGCTATTAAATGACAATAATAAATCAAAAATTGAATTATCCAAAATACAAGATTTAGGATCAGAATTTTATTGGTATGCAAATATTTTAAAAATTAAATTTCTTTCTGACAAACAAATAAAAAATCAAATTTCAGTTTTAGATAATTATTTGAAAATTCAGGATAAAAAAAATTTATTTCTTTCTGAAAAATATTTCGAATTAGCTAATATTTTAAAGAATATTAATAATTATTCTAAATCAATTGATTATTATAAAAAATCGATACTTTTTGAAAACGAAAAATATAATGATTGGATGGTTTATTATAATATGGGAATTAGTTACGAAAGGTCTAGTAACTGGGCTGATTCAGAAAAATTTTTTTCTATAGCTTTGAAAAAATCGCCTAAACAACCAGAAGTATTAAATTATTTAGCCTATAGTTGGCTGGAGAGAAATATAAATATTGATAAAGCATTGTCGATGCTAACGGAAGCTGTAGAAATTAGTAAGGGAGAAGGCTATATAGTAGATTCTTTAGGTTGGGCTTATTATTTATCTAAAGATTATTTAAAAGCTGAAGAGATTCTAAAAATAGCTTATGAAAAAGAACCTTCAGAAGCAGTTATTTATGATCATTACGGTGACGTTCTTTGGAAAAATGGAAAAGAAATACAGGCTAGAAATATTTGGCAAAATGCTGTCAAATTGAAAAGTATAGAAAATAACTTAAAAAATTCTATAAATAATAAAATAATTTTCGGATTAGATGATAAATCAAATAACAAGTCTTAAAGCATATGCAAAAATTAATTTATATTTAAAAATTATTCGAAAATTAAATAATAATTACCACGAAATTCAAACTCTATTTGGATTTTGTAATATTTATGATCAAATTAATGTTTATAAAAATGATAAAAATAGCGTTATATTTAAGGGTCCTTTTTCAAAAGGTATAAAAAAAA
>CAIQAD010000027.1 GCA_903869725.1 uncultured Alphaproteobacteria bacterium
AAAATTTTTATGTAATTTAATTTTTTTTCTAAACAATCAATAATTCCTATTGTTTTTCCATCAAATAAAACAACAAAAGATAAGATTGCCTTGTATGTAGTTTTTCTATCGAACTCAGTATCTAAATAAAAAATTTTACTATTTTTGTATTTTAAAATTAGAGTATCTAGATCTTTGTTATTTTGAATAATAAATAAATTCTTATTGTTTTTTTTGATCATTAACGATATCTCAATTTATTTATAACCAGGCTTATTAATTTGAATAAATATAGAACTCACAATTGCGGCGAACTTACAGTTAAACATATTGATAAACAAATCATTTTATCAGGATGGATTCATAAAAAACGCGATCATGGAAATCTTTTATTTTTGGATTTAAGAGACCATTATGGAGTGACGCAATGTGTTATCGATAACAGTAATAAAAGTTTTCCTATATTAGAAAAAGCTAGGTTAGAGACCGTAATATCAATTCATGGTAAAGTAGTTAAAAGAACTAACGATACAATCAATAAGGAATTAAATACCGGTGAAATCGAAATAGCCGTAAGTGATTGTATAATTCTTAATAATACGAAAGAATTGCCGTTGCCTATTTTTAGTGATCAGGAGTATGCGGAAGAAATTAGATTAAAATATAGATATCTAGATTTAAGAAGAAAAAAAATTCATCAAAATATTGTTTTAAGATCAAACGTTATTTCCTTTATAAGAAAAAAAATGGAAAGTTTAGGTTTTCAAGAGTATCAAACTCCAATTTTAACCTCATCAAGTCCGGAAGGCGCTAGAGATTTTTTAGTTCCATCAAGATTAAACCCCGGAAAATTTTATGCACTTCCACAAGCGCCTCAACAATTTAAACAATTAATTATGGTTTCAGGGTTTGATCGTTATTTTCAAATCGCACCTTGTTTTAGAGATGAAGATGCTAGGGCAGACAGGAGTCCGGGTGAATTTTATCAATTAGATGTTGAAATGTCATTTGTTGAACAAGAAGACATATTTAGTGTTATTGAACCTTTGCTTTATGAACTTTTTATAAAATTTAATAAAAATCATACAGTAAGTAAACCGCCATTTAAGCGATTCACTTATAACGAATCCATGTTAAAATTTGGAACGGATAAACCTGATTTAAGAAATCCAGTTGAGATTTTTGAAGTTACTGAAATTTTTGAAAGAGCAGATGTAAAGTTAGAAATTTTTAAAAAACTTATTAAAAATAAATCAATTGTAAGAGCTATAGTCGCAAAAGATGTGGCAAATAAACCAAGAAGTTTTTTTGATAACTTGGACAAAGCTGCAAAGACAGAAGGAGCCTCTGGACTTGGATATATAGTATTTGATGAAAATAATGGAAAAATAGAGGGAAAAGGTCCTATTGCAAAATTTTTCTCTGAAGAAGCAATACAGTATTTGAACAAAACAACCAGAACATCAAAAGGTGATGCTGTATTTTTTATTTGTGATTTTAAAAAAAATGCAGAAAAATATTCTAGTTGGGCAAGAACTGAGATCGCTAAAAATTTAAATTTAATCAGAGATAATGTTTTTGAGTTTTGTTGGATTACAGATTATCCAATGTTTGAATATAACGAAATTGATAAAAAAATTGATTTTAGTCACAATCCTTTTTCTATGCCTCAAATTGATCCTTCTTTAATTGAAAAAACCTCGCCTTTAGATATCCTTGCTTATCAATATGATATTGTTTGCAATGGGATAGAATTATCTTCAGGCGCAATCAGAAATCATATTCCTGAATTAATGTATAAATTATTTAATATTGCAGGTTATTCTAAAGAAGAAGTAAATAGTAGATTTAGCGGTATGATTAACGCGCTATCCTTCGGCGCACCACCACATGGAGGAATAGCACCAGGAATAGATAGAATTGTTATGCTATTAGCGGGAGAAAAAAATATTAGAGAAATTACAATGTTTCCCTTAAACCAAAATGCGCAAGATCTTATGATGAACGCCCCTTCAGAAGTCTCTGAGAAACAATTAAAAGAATTAAATCTTAAGTTAGTTAAAAAAGATTAATTGATTTTCTTACTTTTTATATTCAGTCTAATATTGCTAAGATCAACTAGCTTTTCTTTATATTGATTTCTAACAAATCCCTTACTTGTAATATTTTTAAGAATATCAATAAGTTGAGAATTTTCCTCTGACACGTCATCTCCTTCATTTTTTTTAATAGATGGAGTGTGAGCTAAATCTTCTCTCCCTAAATATGATATTGCAAGTTCTCTAAATAAATAGTCAAGGATAGAAGTTGCCGACAATATTCGGTCATTACCTTTTACTTTTCCTGAAGGTTCAAATTTTGTATTTATAAATGCGTCAACGTATTCTTCCAGAGGAACACCGTATTGTAATCCTAAAGAAATAGCGATTGCGAAATTATTCATTAAAGAACGAACAAGCTCACCTTCTTTGTTGGTGTCTATAAAGATTTCACCAACTCTACCATCATCATATTCCCCAATATGAAGATAAATTTTATGATCACTGATCATAGCTTTTTGAATATAGCCTTTTCTACGATCAGGCATTTTACGTCTTTCGCTAAAAGCCTTATTTTCAATAGTTAGGTTGTTCTCTTGAACGTTATTAAAAATAGCACCAGTTATACTTTCGTTTATTTTTTGACCTGAAATTTCCTTAACTTCTTGCTCTTTTGTTAAATTTTGAGACGTTTTTAAATCGTTCAATGATCTTGTTTTTCTTTTATTGAACTTAACATCTAAAACTTCAACTTTACCATCTTTTCTGGAATCTAGAGCTTGTATTGCTTCTGTATTTAACTCTTCAAGAGCATGTGTAATTTTAAAAAGACAAGTATAAAAGCTTTCGGCAACAAATTTTGACATTCAATTTTAAAAATTTAATGATTCCCAAGAACTATTTTAATCTGTAATAACTGTCCAGTAAAAAACAGACAACTTGAAATAGAAATATTTTGTGGATATCCTTAAATAATATTTTTTTTACCTATGACCCTTTTTAAAATTATTTTTACATGGTGGAACGGTCAAACGTTTGGAACTTTTTTAAACACATTATTTTTTGGAAAACTTGTAGGAGTGGATCAATTTAAAAATAAATATTATCAAGATAAATCTGGAAAAAGATGGGTGATATATAGTAACGAAGCCGAAGCAAGTAAAATACCGCCAGAATGGCATATCTGGATACATCATTTAATTGAAACATTGCCCAGTGAAGCTGATTTTAAAAAATATTCTTGGCAAAAAGAATATAAAGAAAATATGACTGGTACATCAGAGGCTTACAATCCTCTAAAATCAAATAAAAATAATAAAGAAGATTATAAAAAATGGAGTCCCGATAATTAAAAAGTTAGTTATTTAGAATTTTTAATTATTTTTTTCATCGCTTCTAGAGCCAATATATATCCATTTGAACCAAGACCGCAAATAACACCATTGACTACTGAGCTTATCAAAGATTTATGACGAAATTCTTCACGTTGAAAAATATTTGAAATATGAATTTCAATTTTAGGAATTTTCAAAATATTCAACGCATCGTGAATCGCAACTGAGGTATGCGTAAAACCTGCGGCATTAATAATTAAGCCGTCAATTTTTTTATTGCAATTTTGAATTTCAGTTATTATTTCTCCTTCAATATTAGACTGAAAAAAAAAACATTTAATTTTATTTTTTTTTGAAAACTTTTCACATTTTTTTTCTATATCATAAAGCGTTTCTTTTCCGTAAATTTTTGGCTCTCTATTTCCTAGTAAATTTAGATTTGGTCCGTTGATTATTTTTATATTCATATTAATTTATGCTATATTATAATTTAAAATATTCTTTATTTAAACATGATACAAATCCAACTAAATGGAAAACCTTATAAAATTGATGAAAAAATGTCAGTTTCTGACCTATTATCTAAGCTATCTTTAACGGAAAAAAAAGTTGCTGTAGAGATTAATGAAGAAATTTTACCAAGAGAAAATTATAATAAAAAAATTTTATCGGTAAAAGATAAAGTTGAAATTGTTCATTTTATAGGAGGTGGCTAAGTGGAAGAATTAATAATTGCTGGAAAAAAATATAAATCTCGCCTTATACTCGGAACTGGAAAATATAAGGATTTTAAACAAACAGCAGATGCAATTCACAAAGCTGAAGTAGATATTGTAACTGTTGCGGTTAGACGAGTTAATATTACTAACACTAAAGAGCCAATGCTTGTAGATTTTTTGGATCCCAAAAAAATTACTTATCTTCCTAATACAGCTGGATGTTTTAATTCAGAAGAGGCTCTAAGAACACTTAGACTCGCAAGAGATGCCGGAGGATGGAATTTAGTAAAATTAGAAGTTCTAGCAGATAAAGAAACTTTATATCCTAATATGTTAGAAACCCTTGTAGCTTTAAAAGTTTTAAAAAAAGAAAAATTTGAAGTTATGGTTTATTGCTCAGACGATCCTCTGCTTTGTAAACAATTAGAAGATTTAGGAGCGGCCGCTATTATGCCGTTAGGATCTTTAATTGGTTCAGGGCAAGGTATTCAAAATAAATTAAATATTTCAATTATTAAAAAAAATGCAAAAGTTCCTGTAATTGTTGATGCTGGAATTGGGTGCGCTTCTGACGCTTCAATCGCTATGGAGTTAGGTTGCGATGGAGTGTTGATTAATACTGCTGTTGCTGAAGCAAAAGATCCTATTTTAATGGCCGAAGCCATGAAATTTGCTGTTGTTGCAGGAAGAAAATCTTTTTTAGCGGGAAGAATGTTAAAGAAAAATATTGCAAATCCATCAAGTCCAGTTAACGGACTTATTAGCTAACTTTCTACAGTATTAGAATTTTTTTTATTATTTTTAAATTTAAATTTACTAAAAAACTTCTTTTTTTTATCTTTATCTTTTTCTAATTTTTTTTCTGGATTATTTAATTTAACTTCTTCTAAATTATTTTCTGAAGATTTTTTTTCTTCAGGAGTATTTTTAA
>CAIQAD010000028.1 GCA_903869725.1 uncultured Alphaproteobacteria bacterium
AATATAAAAGCAATCTTATAATTATTTTTCATTTAATAAATTTTATAAAAACTCTCTATTAGCAATATTAAAAATATTAAAAATAAATATATAATTGAGTAACTAAAAACTTTTCTTGAAATACGATTAATATTTTTTTTGCTCTGAGCAATATATAACTGAAAGCAAAAAAATACGTAAATAATACCAAGTACAAAAGCTGATAAAAAATAAAATAAACCTGAAAAACTAAAAAAATATGGCAGTAAAGTTATGGGAAAAAGCAAAATTGAATAAAATAAAATATTTTTTTTTGTAAAATCTACTCCAGAAACAACTGGAAGCATTGGTATTTTCGCGAGTTTATAGTCATTAGATTTATACAATGACAACGCCCAAAAATGCGAAGGAGTCCAAATAAAAATAATTAAAAAAAGTACAACTGACTGAATTGAAACGTTGTTGTTAACTATAGCCCATCCAATTACAGGTGGAAAAGCTCCAGCAGCTCCGCCTATTACTATATTTTGAGCCGTTCTTCTCTTAAGCCAGATCGTATAAATAAAAATGTAAAAACAAATTGTAATTAAAAGAATTAAGGCTGATAAAAAATTTGATGAATAATAAAGCCCCACTATAGCAACAAAGCTTAATATTAAACCAAAATATAAAGCTTGATTATTTGAAATTTTTCCAAGAGGTATTGGTCTTAAGCAAGTTCTAGACATTACTGCGTCGATTTCTGAATCGTACCACATATTTAATGCTCCGGCCGCCCCTGCTCCTAAAGCAACAAAAAAAAGTGAAAGAGATGAACTCAACAAAGAAACATGATGTCCTGAGAGAACTAAACCAACTAATGCTGTAAAAACTACCAAAGACATAACCCTTGGCTTCATTAAATTATAAAAATTTCTAATTAATGATGATTTATTTACTTTTTGATTGTAAGCAAATGTAGTTTTGTGCACTTTATTTTACTTTATAATCGGCAATTCATTATATTGATGAAATGGAGGTGGTGAACTTAATGTCCATTCAAGTGTAGTGGCACCCTCACCCCATTGATTATTTTCAACTTTTTTCTTTTTAATAAAAGCATGAGCAACTAAAAATAAAAATACTAACACGCCAAAGCCAGAGATGTAAGAACCAATAGACGAAATATAATTCCAGCCAGCATAAGCATCTGGATAATCAACATATCTTCTTGGCATACCTGCCAATCCTAAGAAGTGTTGAGGAAAGAAAACTAAATTAACTCCAATAAAAGTTAACCAAAAATGTAATTTTCCTAAAAACTCAGAATATTCATAACCAGTCATTTTTCCAAACCAATAATAAAACCCTGCAAATATAGAAAATACTGCTCCAAGTGAAAGCACATAATGAAAATGTGCAACAACGTAATATGTTGCATGCAAAGAGGTATCAACTCCTGCGTTAGCTAAAACTACACCTGTTACTCCGCCTACAGTAAATAAAAATATGAAACCAATAGCCCATAACATTGGAGTTCTAAGATTTATTGATCCACCCCACATAGTAGCAATCCAAGAAAAAACTTTTATTCCAGTAGGAACTGCAATGACTAAAGTAGCAAATTGAAAATAAGCTCTTGTGTCTACTCCAAGACCAACAGTGAACATATGGTGAGCCCAAACCACAAATCCAACCACTCCAATTGAAACCATTGCATAAGCCATTCCTAAATATCCAAAAATTGGCTTTTTTGAAAATGTTGAAACGATATGACTAATTATTCCAAAGCCTGGAAGTATCATTATGTAAACTTCGGGGTGACCGAAGAACCAGAATAAATGTTGGAATAAAAGCGGATCCCCTCCACCTTCTGGTTTAAAAAAGGAAGTTCCGAAGTTTCTATCTGTCAAAAGCATTGTTATTGCTCCTGCAAGCACCGGTAAAGATAATAAAAGAAGAAAAGCCGTAACTAATATTGACCATGCAAATAAAGGCATTTTATGCATTGTCATTCCTGGCGCTCTCATATTAAAAATTGTCGTAATAAAATTAATTGCTCCTAATATTGATGATGCTCCAGCTATATGCAGACTAAATATTGCAAGGTCCATAGCAGGTCCTGGTTGACCAACCGAAGATGATAAAGGAGGATAGATAGTCCATCCACCACCAACGCCTAGTCCTCCCGCTGGACCCTCAACAAAAATTGAGGATATCAATAAGATAAAAGCTGCAGGCAAAAGCCAAAATGAAATATTATTCATTCTTGGAAAAGCCATATCAGGGGCACCAATCATCAGTGGAACAAACCAATTTCCAAAACCACCAATCATTGCAGGCATAACCATAAAAAAAATCATTATTAAACCATGACCGGTAACCAAAACATTATAAAGTTGATAATTTCCATGCAAGAAATGTCCACCCGGATGCATTAAATTTATTCTCATTAATATCGAAAAAATAGTTCCAACAATTCCTGCAATCACAGCAAATATTAAATATAAAGTTCCAATATCTTTATGATTAGTTGATAAAAACCATCTTCTCCAAAAATTTGGGTAATGTGAATGATCTGATTGCGATAAACTATTTGACATATACTTTATTTATTTTCATTTACATATTTTGCAATCATATTATTGGCTGGATACATTGCAAATTTCTTTTTAGCTTGTTTTACCCACTCATTATATTCTTTTTGAGAAACAATTTTAACAACGATTGGCATAAAAGCATGTCTTGGACCGCATAGTTCATAACAATCGCCATAATATGTTCCTTCTTTTTCAACCTTAAACCAGGTTTCATTAACTCTTCCTGGAACTGCTTCTCTATTAATTCCAAAAGAAGGAATAGCAAAAGCATGCAACACATCGTTAGAGGTAACTAAAACTTTAACCACTTTATTAACTGGCAAAACAACCACATTGTCAGTTGTAAGTAATCTTGGCTGTCCAGGTTTTAAATCTTTTTCTTCTACTATATTCGACTCAAAAGCAATTTTTTCATCTGGATATTCAAATCCCCAATACCATTGGTAACCTATTGCTTTAATAGTTACGTCAGATTTTGGAATAGTATCTTGTTTATAAAGCAATTTAAAAGAAGGAATTGCAATTGAAATTAAAATTAGACAAGGAATTAAAGTCCATGCAATTTCTAAAAAAGTATTATGAGAAATATTTGAAGCTTTTGGATTCTTTGACTCTCTAAATTTAAATACACAATAAATAAGCAATAAAAGAACAAAAATACAAATAACAGTGATAATGGGTAAAATTATATGATTGTGGAGACTGACAGTATCTTTCATTACAGAAGTTGCCGCTTCATTAAAACCTAACTGCCAACCTTCTGCTGAATAACTAACTGTTGGAATAAAAAGTAAGAAAGTAATTAAATTTTTTTTCATTGAACTAAGTTTATTTAACAAAAGATGTTATATGTGAAAATAGTTATTTATCTATAATAATATAAAAATA
>CAIQAD010000029.1 GCA_903869725.1 uncultured Alphaproteobacteria bacterium
ATAATTTTATTAATATTAAATTTTTCATTACCCTGAGAATTTTGATTACTGGCAAATTCTAAATATTCAGTAATCATTTTTTCCATTTCGTCTATTTCTTCATTTAATTTATTCAAATTTTTATTTTTATTAAGAAGAGCAATCTGTAGTTTGAGTCTTGTTAATGGAGTTTTTAAATCGTGACTTATTCCTGAAAGCATAGCAGTTCTTTGACTAATATGTTTTAATATTCTTCTTTTCATTCTTTCAAATTCTATAGCCGCTTTTCTAATCTCGGAGGCACCAGAAACTCTAAACTCTTCATTAAAATCCCCTTTTCCAAAAGCTTCAGCGGCTTTTGCTAATTGTAAAATTGGTCTAATTTGATTTCGTAGAAATATTATTGAGATAAATAAAAATATTAGCGAAGGAAGAACAAGCCAATAAATGAAAATTCTACCAGAACTATTACGGACTCTATTTTTAGGAATCAAGAACTGTATTACTTGATTATTGTCAAATACTTTAATTTGAATGTATTCACTACTTGCTCTAGTATTAAACCAAACTGGTGATTTTATTTTTTTTTTTAGTTCATCATCAGTAATTTTATCGTAAAGGCTATACCATTTAATAACCTCATTTTCTGGTAGAGTTTTTTCATCAATTTTGAAGGAAATAAAAATTTTATTTTTTTCACTATAAATTTCTAAGAGCTGATTCAATTTTTGATCTTTTTTATATTGAGGATATAAAGATAAAAATGTGTTTATTTCGCTTGTAATTGCTCTTGCTAATCCTCTGTTTGATTTGTACCAAATACTATTAAAAAAAACTGTAGTAATAATAATTTGAGTAAGAAAAACAGGTATAATAATGATTAATAATGATCTTGCGAAAAGGCTTTTGGGAAAAAAATTCTTATACATTTTATTCTAACCACAACACATAGCCTGACCCTCGGACTGTTTGGAGGTACTTAGGATTTTTTGGCTCTGGTTCAATTTTTTGTCTTAATCTTGTTATTAGAACATCTATAGTTCTTTCCTCCCCAAGGTTGTTCATTTTCGATATATCTTCTCTAGAGAAGATTTTTCCTGCAGATGCAATCATATTTTCTAATAATATTTTTTCATTTAAATTAATTTTTATTATTTTTTTATTCCTAATTATTTCCATTTTTTCTGTATTTATTTTCGTATCGCCAAGAATAATTATTTTTCCAATATCTTTATTTTTAGATGTTCTCTTTAAAATATTATTTATTCTTAATAACAATTCTTTAGGGTCAAAAGGTTTTGATAAATAATCTTCTGCCCCCAATTCTAAACCTCTTATTCTGTCTTGTGTTTCTCCTTTAGCAGTTAATAGAATTATCGGCATGTTAATTTTATGTCTTATGTCTTTAGTTAGTTCTAAGCCATCTTTTCCTGGCATCATAATATCGATTATTGCCAAATCAAATTTTACAATCTTCATTTTTTCTTCTGCATCTGAAGAGTGAATAGCTGTTGAAACTAAAAATTTTTGATTTTTTAAATATTCTTTCAATAAATTTCGAATTTTATCATCGTCATCTACGATTAGAATATGAATTTTTGAGTTATTCATTAATAATTCTTTCCATAATTTTTTTAAAATTTGATACTTCTTCAGTTGTTGATTTTTTAAGCGCATTCAAAATTCTTTTTTTTTGTTTTGAAAAAATTTCAGTTGATAATTTAACTCCTTCCTCTGTAAGGATTAATTCTTTTTGTCTACCATCTTTTAATCCTTTTTTTTGAAGAATAATTTTTTTTTTAATTAGATCTTGCAGAACTCTACTTAGGCTTTGTTTTGTAATTTTTAATTTTCTTAATATTTCAGCTATTGTAATACTAGGGTTTCTTTCAATTATGCATAGTAGTCTGTGATGAGCTCTTCCAAAAGAATTTTTTTTAAGTACCTCGTGAGGATCTGAATATGAGTCTATGTAAGCTTGAAAAATTAATTCTATAATTTCTTTTAAACTTTTTTCTCTTAAATATAAAAGATCTTTCATTAAGAACTTATTCTACGTCAGTTTTATTGACATATCTACTTTACTTATTTACCAATATATTTTTAAATTATTAAGCATTTTATATGGATCCAATTCCTTTTGACAAAAGATCTGGAAAAATTTGGTATGATGGAAGTTTAGTAGATTGGGAAAAAGCAAATTTACACATTTTAAGCCATGGTCTTCATTATGCTAGTTGTGTTTTCGAGGGCGAAAGAGTTTACCAAGGAAAAATTTTTAAACTAAGAGAGCACACCAATAGACTAATTTATTCTGCAAAAAGAATGGGTTTTCAAATACCATTTAGCGAAGAAGAAATTGATATTGCTTGCCAGCTTGTAGTTAAAGAACAAAAAATTATTAATGGATACGTTCGACCTATCGCTTGGCGCGGAAGTGAAATGATGGCTGTTTCTGCACAAAAAAGCAAAATTCATTTAGCAATTGCAACTTGGGAATGGGGTTCTTATTTTGATCCTAATATTAAAATTAAAGGAATAAAATTAAATATTTCCTCTTGGCAAAAACCTTCTCCAAAATCTATACCCTGGGATACAAAAGCCTCAGGCATTTATATGATTAATACTTTGTCCAAACATGCAGCAGAAGAGAAAGGTTTTCAAGACTCTCTCATGTTAGATTGGGAAGGAAATATTGCGGAAGCAACAGGAGCAAATATTTTTTTTATTGATAGTAAAAAAAATGAAATACATACACCAATACCAGATTCTTTTTTAGATGGAATTACAAGAAGATCAATTATTGAGATTATAAAAAAATTTAAAATAAAAATTTTAGAAAGAAAAATACATCCTAAAGAAATTTCGAAATTTGATGGATGTTTTTTAACTGGAACGGCTGCGGAAGTAACACCAGTATCTCAAATTACTGAATATAAATTTAATATATCACCAGTTATTTCAAAATTAGATGATGAATATAAAAAAATAGTTAATAACAATTAGATAAAGAAATTTTAATCAAAAGATAAATTTACACCTTTGCGAATATAAATATAACCAGTGTATAAAGTTAAGATTGCAGATATCCAAAGCAAAGTTAATCCAAGTTGAATACCATAATTAAATAATAATTTATCTCCACTTTCTCCTGCTAATAAGATTGATATCGAAATCATTTGAATCACAGTTTTTATTTTAGATAATTTTGTCACCGGGATAAAAACCTGAGCTTTTGCTAAAAATTCTCGTAATCCTGATATTAATATTTCTCTAGTCACAATAATAATTGCAGCTATGACAGAGATATCATTAATAATTTTATCCATAACCAGCAACATTAAAGCAGTAGCAACTAATACTTTGTCAGCTATGGGATCTAATAATTCTCCAAATTTAGATTGTTGTTTATATAATCTTGCAAAAAAACCATCCAAATAATCAGTAAAAGCTGCAATTGCAAATAATCCGCAAGCTAAGAAATCATATAATTCACCGGGTATAAAAAAAATAATAATTAAAATAGGAGCTACGAGAATTCTTCCAATAGTTAAAATATTAGGAATTTTCATTTTTTAAACTATGTTTATTTTGATTAAAGAAATTGTAGATTTTAATAGCAGTATTATCATTAATACCATCAATTTTTTTAATATCCTGAAGACTAGCATTTTCAATCATTTTTATAGATCCAAAGTGATTAAGAAGTAACTTTTTTCTTTTTTTTCCAATTCCTTCAACATCGTCAAGAGCAGATTTAGTAAATGATAATTTTCTATTTTTTCTGTGAGAAAAAATAGCAAATCTATGAACTTCATCACGAAGTCTTTGTAAAAAAAATAATAATACATTATTTTTAATTTTTATTTTTTCATTATTTAAATAGAAATTTTCATTTCCTTGATTTCTTTTTTCTCCCTTAGCTATTGCAATAATAGTTAAATTAAATAATCCTAAATTATTTAAAATTTTTCTTGCTGTGTTGTAATGGCCTTTTCCTCCATCAATAACAATTAAGTCAGGATTATTTTCTTCATTTTCCAGTTTAATTTTAGAAAATCTTCTTAACAAAACTTCCTCAAGCATTTTATAATCATCTGGTAAATAATCTATATTTTTATTTATATTAAATTTTCTATATCTTTTTTTAATAAAACCATTTTTATTAAAAGCAATTAAAGCTCCAACAGCGTTTTTTCCTTGCATATGACTATTGTCATAAACTTCAATAAGATTTGGATTAAAACCTAATTTGAATTCTTTATTTATGAGAGAAAGAAAATGTGAATTATTATCATTCTCTAGTAATTTTTTTTCTAAAGCTAATTTAGCATTTTGAATTGCCATTTTAATAATAGAATTTTCTTCATGATTTTTTGGGATTTTTATATTAATTTTTTTCTTATATTTTTTTTCAAGAGCTGATTCAATTAGAGAAATATCTTTAATTTTTTTATTAATAATTATTTCTTCTGGAGGAATTTTATTTTCATAAAATTGTATTAAGAATGAATAAATAATATCTTCAATCAAATCTTCAGGATGATGCTTAGGAAAAAAGGCTTGATTACCCCAATTTTGTTTTGATCGGTAAAAAAATACTTCAATACAAGTCGCATTATTTTTTTTGAATGCGACAATTAAATCTGCATTATTAAAATTATTTTTATTAATTTGCTGTAATGATTGAATTTGACTTAATGCCTTTATCCTATCCCTAATACCTGCTGCTTTTTCGTAATTTAAATTTTCACTTTCTTTTTCCATTTCTTTAGAAAGTTTTTTTTGAATATCTATTGATTTTCCATTTAGAAAATTTTCACTATCTGTGACTAATTTGTTATAGTTGATCTGGTTAATCTCACCTGTGCAAGGCGCAGAACATCTTTTAATTTGGTATAAAATACATGGTCTTTTTCTGTTTTTGAATACTATATCGTCACATACTCTTAATAAGAAAACTTTTTGCAATGTTTTAATAGTCCAGTTAGCAGATCCAATAGATGCAAACGGTCCAAAAAAAATGTCTCTATCGTTTTGTTTACCGCGAAACTTAGTGAGTTGCGGAAAATTATTAGATTTTGTTATTTGAATATAAGGAAAAGATTTGTCATCCTTTAAAAGAATGTTGTATTGAGGCTGATTTTTTTTTATTAAATTAGCTTCGAGTAATAATGCTTCAGCTTCATTCTGAGTTGCTATGTATTCTATGTTATTAATTGAAGAAATCATTCTTTCTGTTCTAATTGGAAGAAAAGAATTCACAGAATAACTTTTAAGACGATCAATAAGATTTTTAGCTTTACCAACATAGATTACGACATTATTTTTATTGAGCATTTTATAAATGCCAGGCCCTTTCGGAACAAACTGAATAATATTTTTAATTAATTTTTTTCCTTGATCAAGGTCATTCATGATCTTTTCTTTTATAAAATTCTATACCTACAGACTCAGTATTTTTAATGATAGTTAGTTTTTCGATTTTAATTTTTACACTAATAATATTCTTATGAGAAAGAATATTTTTTATTAGATCATTTGCAAAACTTTCTAAAAAGTTATATTTCTTTTTTAAAAAAAAATTTATTTTTTTTATAATTTCCTCATAATTGATAATTGAGTTTATATTTCTGTCGTTTATTTTTCTAGAACTGTTTAAAATTTCAACATTAATTCTTAATTTTTGAGGTTTTAATCTTTCGAAGGCGTGATAACCAATAATTGCTTTACATGTATAATTTTTAATAAAAATAATTTCCTTAGATTTAATTTTATTTTTAAAAAGTTCTAAAATATTAGATTGATTTTTCATTTATTCTTTAATACCTAAAACATCTGGTGTTTTCCAATTTAGACTTTGACCACTATCTATTGCAATAATTTGTCCTGTAATAGTCTCGCTATTTGCAAATAAAAAGGCTACATCACAGATATCTTTTATTTTTACAGGCTTTTTTAAAAGAGTATTTAGTGTTTGCTTTTTAAAATGATTTGTTGATTGTCTTTTATTTTTCATAACAGGACCAGGAGCTATAGCATTCACTCTTATTTTAGGAGCTAGTTTCATAGCCGAAGTTTTTGTAAGAGTGTGTAAAGCTGTTTTGCTTATAGTATAAGAAAAGAAATGAGGGGTTAACTTGAAAATTCTTTGATCCAAAATGTTTATAATAGACTTATTTTGAGTATCTTTATTTTTTTTAGCAAATTCTTTTATTAATAAAGCCGGCGCTAGTAAATTAATTTTTATATGCTGTTCCCAGTTTTTAAGATTAAAATTTTCAATATTATCTTCATTAAATATTGATGCATTATTAATAATGCAATTAATTCCTCCTAAAATTTTTTTTGCTTTAGATATTATTTTTTTTACCTCTGTTACTTTTGAAAGATCAGCTTTTATTACTAAACACTTAACGTTTAATTTTTCTATATCTTTTTTAAGTTTGTAAGCTGGTATTTTTGATTTATTAAAATGAAGTGCAATATTCCATCCGTATTTTGCAAAATATAAAGCTAATTCTTTGCCTATTCTTTGAGATGATCCAGTAATTAAAATATTTTTTTTCATTTTTTCTTCCTTTTTGAGGTCATTCCAGCCTTTCCTTGCGTTGATCTTCCAATTAATTCTTTTTTTATATCTGCATTATAAACTTTAATTTTATTATGGACATTTATTTCAAGCTCAGTTTCTTGCAGTTTTCTAATTTCATCTCTTAATTTTGCTGCTTGTTCAAATTCAAGATTTTCTGCAGCTTTTTTCATTTCTTTTTCTAACATCTTTAAATGTTTTTTAAGATTGTTACCAACTGGAATATTTTCATCAAAACTTACATAATCTTTTTCGTAAATTCCCTCTAAAATGTCATTAATTTTACTTTTAATTGATTGAGCAGTTATGTTATTTTTTTTATTATAATTAAGTTGTATTTCTCTTCTTCTACTTGTTTCTTTAATAGCTTTTTTAATACTCTCAGTTTCCTTATCTGCGTACAAAATTACTCTACCGTCAATATTTCGTGCTGCTCTTCCAATAGTTTGAATTAATGATATTTCAGATCTTAGAAAACCTTCTTTATCGGCGTCTAATATTGCTACTAATGCACACTCTGGAATATCTAATCCTTCTCTTAGTAAATTAATTCCAATTAATACGTCAAATATTCCAAGTCTAAGATCTCTTATGATTTCTATTCTCTCTAATGTTTCAATGTCAGAATGCATGTAACGAACTTTAATTCCATTTTCATCAAGAAACTCAGTTAAATCCTCAGCCATCTTTTTAGTTAGAGTTGTTACAAGCACTCTTTGGTCATTTTTTGAAACTGTTAAGCATTCGTTTAAAAGATCATCAATCTGATTTTTTGCTGGTCGTATATAAATTTCAGGATCAATTAGTCCTGTCGGTCTTATAATTTGTTCTGCGAACGCTCCTTTAGTTTGATTTAATTCCCATTCCCCAGGTGTTGCAGAAACGAAAATTGTTTGTGGTCGCATTAAATCCCACTCTTCAAATTTTAAAGGTCGATTATCCATGCATGATGGCAATCTAAATCCATATTCCGATAAAGTTTTTTTACGAGTATAATCACCCTTGTACATTCCATTTAGTTGCGGGATTGTCACGTGACTTTCGTCCACAAATACTAAACAATTGTCAGGCAAATATTCAAATAATGTTGGAGGCGGTTCGCCTGAATTTCTTCCAGACAAAAATCTAGAATAATTTTCTATACCAGAACAACTTCCTGTAGCTTCTATCATTTCAAGATCATAACGCGTTCTTTCTTCTAACCTTTGTGCTTCCAGAAGCTTTTTTTGTTGTCTAAATTTTTCTAAAGTTAAAATTAATTCTTTTTTAATCTCTTTAATAGCGTTCTGGATTGTTGGGCGAGGTGTTATATAGTGACTATTTGCATAAAGTTTTATTTGATCTAGTTCTTGATGATCTTGACCAGTAAGTGGATCAAAAGATTTAATTTTAGTTATTTTATCATTTTCAATCGTCACTCTCCAAGCTTCATCTTCTAAATGGGAAGGAAAAATTTCTATATTTTCTCCTCTAGCTCTAAAAGAGCCTCGATAGAAATTTTGATCATTTCTTTTATACTGCAACTCAACTAATTCTTTTATAATTTTATTTCTTTCGTAATTTTCATTTCGCTTAAAAATAATGGTCATTTTACTGTAAGACTCCACTGACCCAAGTCCATAAATACAAGAAACGCTAGATACAATAATGACATCATCTCTTTCCAAGAGTGCTCTTGTTGCGGAATGACGCATTCGATCTATTTGTTCATTAATAGAAGCTTCTTTTTCTATATATGTATCTGATCTTGGTACATAAGCCTCTGGCGTGTAATAATCATAATAAGAAACAAAGTATTCAATAGCATTATTTGGAAAAAAATTTTTCATTTCCCCAAATAATTGAGCAGCTAAAGTTTTATTTGGAGCTAAAATTAATGCAGGTCTATTTAATTCTTCAATAATTTTAGCCATTGTAAAAGTTTTTCCTGAACCGGTAACTCCGAGTAAAACTTGATTTTTTTTACTATTAAGAATTTCTGATTTTAAAAATTTTATTGCTTTTGGCTGATCTCCAGCAGGAGTATATTCAGTTACAAGTTGAAATTTTTTACCACCTTCAATTTTTTCTAAAGAAAGTGCTTTTGTATCTGTTTTTTTTGCTATATTAATTCCTGGAAAATTTTGCATTGTTAGTAATATAATTAATTTAGATGTCTATACTATCAAGTTCTTTATCTAGAATAAAACCATCGCCAACTATGGCGACAACTCAAAAAGCAAGTGATTTAAAAGAAAGCGGTAAAGAAATTATAGCGCTTACTGTAGGCGAGCCAGATTTTGATACTCCAGATAATATTAAAGAGGCAGCGATTAAAGCAATTAAAGCTGGAAAAACAAAGTACACAACAGTTGACGGAACTAACGAATTAAAAAAAGCAATTGTAATGAAATTTGAAAGAGAAAATAATCTTAAATTTAATATTGAAAATATATCTGTTGGAGCAGGCGGAAAACAAGTAATTTATAATTGTATCTTAGCAACAATTAATCCAGGTGACGAAGTTATTATTCCTTCGCCTTATTGGGTTTCTTATCCAGATATCGTTTTATTAGCAGGAGGAACGCCCATATTTGTTGAAGGAAAAGAAGAAAATAATTTTAAAATTACAGCAGATCAGCTGCAACAAAGTATTACAAATAAAACTAAATGGTTTATTTTAAATTCACCATGCAATCCTACAGGCATGTGTTATTCAAGATCAGAATTAAGCGCGCTTGTTACTGTATTAAAAAATAATAAACATGTTAATATTTTAACCGATGATATTTATGAACATATTTTTTATGAAAACCCAAAAGGTTCTAATAATTCAAAATTTGTTAATATTTTGGAAATTGAAGACTCTCTTAGAGAACGAACAGTTATTATTAATGGTGTAAGCAAATCATATGCAATGACTGGTTGGAGAATAGGATATGCTGCCGGTCCTAAAGAAGTTATTAAAGGAATACAAAAAATTCAGTCTCAATCAACAACAAATCCCTCTTCCATAAGTCAAGCTGCTGCTGTTGAAGCGTTAAATGGAGTACAGAATTTTATTAAAACGCGTTCTTTAGAATTTGAAAAAAGAAGAGATTTTGTTGTCACAGGCTTAAATAATATTAAAGGATTATCTTGTTTAAATCCAGGAGGAGCTTTTTATGTTTTTCCAAATTGCAAAAAAACTATGAACAAAAAAACTAAATATGGAAAAATTATAAAAGATGATACTGATTTTGTTAATTATTTATTAGAAGACACAGGGGTTGCGGTAGTGCAGGGTTCAGCTTTTGGAGCAGAAGGATATTTTAGAGTTTCTTATGCAACTTCAATGGAACTTTTGGAAAAAGCTTTACAAAAGATTAAAAATTTCTGTGAAACTCTAAATTAGTGATTAGATAAATATTTCTCAGCTTCTAAAGCCGCCATACAACCCATGCCAGCTGCGGTAACTGCTTGTCTATAAATTTTATCTTTTACATCTCCAGCGGCGAATATGCCTGAAATGTTAGTTTTGGTGGAGTCCGGTTCTGTAATAATATATCCGTCTTTATCCATATTTATTTGTCCTTTAAAAATTTCTGTTGCAGGATCATGTCCGATAGCAACAAACATTCCATGAGTTTCAAGATCTGTAATTTTATTATTTTTAATATTTTTTATCTTAATTCCAGTAACTCCTTTAGGATTTTCTGTTCCAATCACTTCTTCTATCACGCTATCCCAAATTATGTTTATTTTAGAGTTAGAAAAAAGTTTTTTTTGCAGTAATTTTTCTGCTTTTAATTCACTTTTTCTATGTATTAGTGTTATTTTTTTTGCAAAATTAGTTAAAAATAAAGCTTCTTCCGCAGCAGAATTACCTCCACCAACAACAACTACATCTTTATTTTTATAAAAGAAACCATCGCATGTCGCGCAAGCGGAAACTCCAAATCCTTTAAATTTTTCCTCAGATTTTAATTTTAACCAACGAGCCTGTGCTCCCGTGGTAATAATTATACTTTGTGCGTAATAATGTTCACCAGAATCTCCAATAATTTCAAAAGGCTTTTTTTGAAAATTAACTTTTGAAATATGATCTTCAATAAATTTTGTACCAACTTTTAAAGCTTGTTCTTTCATTTGTTCCATTAACCATGGACCCTGAATGACTTCTGAAAATCCAGGAAAATTCTCTACATCAGTTGTTATTGTTAACTGTCCGCCAGGTTGAGTTCCTGCAATTAATACCGGTTCTAACATTGCTCTCGCCGCATAAATTGCAGCGGTATAACCAGCTGGGCCTGATCCTATTATAATTACTTTGCTAGGGTTTTGGACATTCATTGTAGATTTTAATTAATAATACTTATAATTAATTATAAATTTAAACAATGAAATATTCTAAAGCTTTGTTATTAACCAATGGCGTTCAGGGAATGATTAGTCAAGCTGAAGGCTTGGCTAAAGCTTTAAATTTAGATTTTAAGCATTATTTCGTAAATTTAAAAAAACCCTGGAAATATTTTCCTATTAATTTTGTACCAGTACAAAAATTTGTAATTCAAGGTGAAATTCCAGAAAATACTGATGATGAAATACTTATTTCTTGTGGAAAAAATGGCATCATTCCTTCTTTATTTTTAAAAAAAAATAATAAAAATTTATTAAACATTCATATACAAAATCCGGCGGTAAGTTTATCCAACTTTGATTTAGTTATTGCTCCAGAACATGATCATATATCAGGCTCGAATGTCATCTCAACATTTGGATCGTTGCATTACGTAACGCAAGAAGAAATTAAAAATGTAAATAATTATTTTTCTAAATATAATTTTTTTAAAAATGAAAAAATAGTCACTATTATTCTTGGTGGTCCTAATCGTTATTATAATTTTACAAAAATAGAATTGCTAAAAATATTTTATGATTTGAAAGAAAATTTTTTAGACAAAAATTATAAATTAATAATTATTAAATCTAGAAGAACACCTAATGATATTATTACATTTGCAAAAAATTATTTTTTAGATACGGCAATTGTTGTGGATAAAGTAAATAAAGAAGCATACTTTTCTGCTCTTAAAATTTCCAATATTTTAATTGTAACAAGCGACTCAACTTCTATGATTTCAGAGTGCGCAGTCACAGAAAAGCCAATATTTGTAGCTAAACTCAATCCAATAAGTCAAAATAAAAAATTTAACTTTTTCTTGGATAGTTTTAGACAGAAAGGAATTATTAGATTTTTAGGTGAAAAAGTTGATTATTGGAGTTATCCAGTGCTAAACGAAACAAATCGTGTTGCAAACATTATAAAACAAAGATTTAATTAACACTATGAGTTTTTTAAATTCTTTTAAAAATAAATGCGTTCATTCAAAATTTCCTTTTGATCATTGGGAATTAACAGAGCCTTTGACAGATCTTATGATTAAAGAAATTTGTGAAGCAAAAGTACCTGAGATTAAAATTAACTATGATGGCACGAGGGCAATTGATGGTGGCGGAGGAGAATATAGAACTGGCGATCCCACAGGAGGAGCAGCTGGCAAAATTAGACAGTTTGTTACTAAAGAAAACTATAAAAATTTTCCTAACCTTAAAAAATTTATAGATGAATTGTGCAATATTGAAACAGCTCAGTTTGTTGGGTCTAAAATAAAAAAAGATTTAACAAAATCTTATGTAAGAGTTGAAATTATAGCTGATAGAGTTGGATTTTGGCTAAAACCCCATTGTGATATTAAAGAGAAGTTAATGTCTTGTTTGCTTTTTGCAAATCCTGATAATTTTGAGTCTGAAGAGTTAGGAACAGACTTTTATGATAAAAATTTAAAAGTTGTCAAAACTGTTCCGTACAAAAATAATTATGGCTATGTTTTTGCAAGCGGTCCTAATACTTGGCATGGTTTGGAAAAAAAAGAGATAAAGAAAGATAGAAGATGTCTTCAAGTAAATTACGTAACTTTTCTAACTGATTGGAAAGTTAATTAATATCCTGCAAAGCCAAAACCTCAAATTTTGACTTTTTTAAAGATTTAATTGCTTCAGTTATAGCGTTAACTCCTGCAATAGTAGTGTAATAAGGAGTATTGCTGGTTAATGCTGCCCTTCGTAAAGAAAAAGAATCTTTGATAGATTGTTTGCCATGAGAGGTATTTATAACTAAAGCTACTTTTTTTTGATTAAGGTAGTCTTCAATATGAGGCTTTCCTTCAATAACTTTATTAATTTTTTTACAGTTAATATTTTTAGAATTTAAAAAATTTGCTGTTCCGAAAGTTGCTAATATTTCAAAACCTAAAGATGTTAAATCTTTTGCAATATTTACAATATGCTTTTTATCATCGTCTTTTACAGAAAGAAAAGCTATTCCTGATTTTGGAATTGTATTGCCAGTAGCAAACTGACTTTTTGCAAAAGCCAAACCAAAAGATTTGTCAATGCCCATAACTTCTCCAGTTGATTTCATCTCTGGTCCAAGCAAGGTATCTACATTAGGAAATTTATTAAAAGGAAACACAGCTTCTTTAACTGAAAAAAGTTTATGTTTTTTCTTCTTTAAATTTAGATTTTTTAGTTTCAAGCCAGTCATTACTTTAGTTGCTATCTTCGCAACAGGAACGCCGATTGCTTTTGCAACAAAAGGGATTGTTCTGCTTGCTCTAGGATTAACTTCTAATACAAAAATTGAATCTTTTTTTACTGCAAATTGAATATTAAGAAGACCTTTTACTTTTAAACTTAAAGCAATTTTTGTAGTTTGTTTTTTAATTTCCTCGATAATATTTTCTTTCAAAGAATATGGAGGAATGCAACAAGCTGAGTCGCCAGAGTGAATTCCGGCTTCCTCGATATGTTCCATAATTCCTGCAATAAAAACATCTTTGCCGTCACAAATAGCGTCAACATCAACTTCTGTTGCTTCGTTAATAAATTTATCTATTAACACTGGTTCATTGCCTGAAACTTTTACTGCTTCAGTAATATATTTTTTTAGATGAACTTCGTCATAAACAATTTCCATAGCTCTACCTCCAAGAACATAAGAAGGCCTTATTACGACTGGAAAACTAATTTTTTTTGCAATAGTTAATGCCTGATCTTCAGAGCGCGCAAGCCCACTTTCCGCTTGTAATAAATTATTATCAATTAAAAAATTTTTAAATTTTTCACGATCTTCGGCTAGATCTATAGATTTTAATTGGGTTCCAAGTATGGGTATGTTATTTTCGTGAATAAATTTTGCTAGTTTTAAAGGTGTTTGACCTCCAAATTGCACAATTACTCCAACCAAAGTACCTTTCTCTTTTTCTTTCTGGATGATTTCAATTACATGCTCTTCTGTTAATGGTTCAAAATATAACCGGTCGCTTGTATCATAATCTGTAGATACAGTTTCTGGATTACAATTAATCATGATTGTTTCATAATTTATTTCTTTCAAGGCATAACTTGCTTGGCAACAGCAATAATCAAATTCAACTCCTTGACCAATTCTGTTTGGACCGCTTCCTAAAATAATTACTTTGTTTTTATTAGTTGGATTAGATTCACATGAATTTAAGTCGCTACTTTCATAAGTTGAATACATGTAAGGAGTTTTAGATTCAAATTCTCCAGCGCAGGTATCTATTTTTTTATAAATTGGATAAATTTTTAATTTATTTCTAGCAGATCTTATTTCGGATGTTTTTTTACTTAAAATTTTTGCAATTTTTTTATCGGAAAAACCAATAGACTTTATATGTTGAAATTCTTCTTTATTTTTTAAAATGTTTCCTAATTTAATTTTTTTTTCGGTTTCTACTAATTCTTTAATTTGTTCCAAGAACCAATTGTCAACTTTACTCATCTCATAAATATCTTTAATTTTTAAACCCATTCTAAAAGCTTCAGCTATATAAAGTATTTTTTGGGGTGTTCGTTCTGTAAGCTTTATTTTTAATTCTTTAATATTAATTTTTTCATTAATATCTAAACCATCTAATCCTATTTCGAGAGAGCACAGAGCTTTTTGCAGCGATTCTTTAAAATTTCTTCCAATAGCCATTACTTCCCCCACAGATTTCATTGCAGTACCCAGTATTGCTTCTGCATTTTTAAATTTTTCAAAAGCAAATCTTGGAATTTTTGTAACTACATAATCAATAGTAGGTTCAAAAGAAGCCGGTGTGGTTCCTGTAATTTCATTTTTCAACTCATCTAGGCTATATCCAACAGCTAATTTTGCAGCGATCTTTGCTATAGGAAAACCAGTTGCTTTTGATGCAAGAGCAGAGGATCTTGATACTCTAGGATTCATTTCGATAATAATCATTCTTCCGTTACTTGGATTAATTGCAAACTGAACGTTAGATCCACCGGTTTCTACACCAATTTTTCTAATACATTTAAAGGAAGCGTCCCTCATTAACTGATATTCTTTGTCAGTTAGCGTTAAAGCCGGAGCGACTGTAATAGAGTCTCCAGTATGAATTCCCATCGGATCTATATTTTCAATTGAACATATAATTATACAGTTATCATTTTTATCTCTAACAACTTCCATTTCAAATTCTTTCCATCCTAATAAAGATTCTTCAATTAAAACCTCTTTTGTCGGAGAAAGATCTAGACCGTTAGAGACAATTTTTAAGTAATCTTTTTTATTATAAGCAATTCCTCCTCCACTGCCTCCCAAAGTAAATGAAGGACGTATTATTGCAGGCAAACCAATAGATTTTAAAATATTTTCAGCATCCTTAATTGACCTGCATATTGCAGATTTTGCACATTCAAGGCCTATATCTGTCATATTTTTTTTAAATTTTTCTCTGTCTTCAGCATTTTCAATTGCCTCTGAATTCGCACCTATCAGTTCAATATTGTACTTTTTTAGTATACCCTTTTTTTTTAATAACATAGCTGCATTAAGGGCTGTTTGTCCTCCCATTGTAGGAAGTATCGCGTCTGGTTTTTCTTTTTTAATAATTTCTTCTATAATTTCTGTAGTAATTGGTTCAATATATGTTTTATCGGCAACATCTGGATCAGTCATGATTGTTGCAGGATTGGAATTGATCAAAATAATTTTATAACCATCGGCTCTTAATGCTTTACATGCTTGAGTTCCAGAATAATCAAATTCACATGCTTGACCTATAATAATTGGTCCGGCACCAATAATTAAAATAGATTTTATATCTTTTCTTTTAGGCATTAATTTTATTTTTTTTTATAAGATTTATAAATTCATTAAAAAGATAATTGCTATCATGTGGTCCAGGAGATGATTCCGGGTGGTATTGAACAGAAAATGCAGGATTTGTTTTGGATCTTATTCCTTCAATCGAATAGTCAAATAATGAAAGATGAGTAACTTCAATATTTTTAGGAAGTTTATTTTTTACAACTTCAAAACCGTGATTTTGACTGGTAATTTCGACTTTATTATTAAGCAGATTTTTTACAGGATGATTAGCCCCACGATGTCCTTGATGCATTCTTTTAGTTTTTGCGCCAAGGCTTAAAGCAAGCAATTGGTGACCTAAACAAATTCCAAATACTGGAATATTATTTGAAATAATCTCTTGAATAATTTTAATTGCGTATTTACCAGTTCTATCAGGATCTCCAGGTCCATTGGACAAAAATACGCCATCTGGTTTTAGTGATTTTATTTCTCTTGCGCTTGTAGTTGATGGCACCACCGTTACTTTACATTTAAGTTCAGAAAAATTTCTTAAAATATTTATTTTCATTCCATAATCAATTGCAACAATATGATATTTAATATTTTTTTGTATTTGATAACCTTTTTCATTCCATAATTTTTTTCCAATCCATAGATATTTTTTTTTGCAGGTTACTTGTTTTATAAGATCCGTGTTTTCTAAGCTTGGCCATTTCTTAGTTTGATTTAGTAAAATATTAATGTTTAATTTTTTATTTGGAGCAAAAGCAATAGTCGCTTTCTTTGCGCCAAATCTTCTTATTTTTAATGTTAGTTTTCTTGTATCTATTCCATAAATGGCGGTAACTTTATTTCTTTTAAGCCATAAATCTAAATTTTCTAAAGATCTGTAATTCGAAGCTTTTGATATTGATGTATTAAATATTGCGCCTTTCACCCATGTAGCTTCGCATTCTAAATCCTCATCATTTGCGCCAACATTTCCAATATGCGGGAAAGTAAAATTAATAATTTGTCCAGCGTAAGAAGGATCTGTTAAAATTTCTTGGTAGCCAGTAATTGAAGTATTAAAGCATATTTCACCAGATGAAACTCCGTGCGCACCTATTCCAAATCCTTGGAAAATTTCTCCATCTTCAAGAATTAAAATAGCTTTATTGTTCGGTGAATAATTTTTTTTGTATTTATTTTCTAAACTGTTTTCTTTAGACAAATACAACCCATGAGTTAATACTTTTAAGTTATTTAAAAGTTGGCGAACATTATGAAAAAGTTGCTAGGCAGTCAAGTTGCTTATATTTTCTTTTGAGCAATTGGTTTATTTAGAGTAATTTAAAAATATGAATTTATTAGATAAAATTAATTCTGCATTAAAAGAATCAGCTTTAAAACAGGAAAAAGATAAAGTTTTGACTCTTCGCATGGTAATTGCGGCTATCAAAGATAAAGAAATAGAAAAAAGATCTACAAATGAAAAAAATATCAAAGATGCAGATGTTATTGCTGTTCTAAATAAAATGTTAAAGCAAAGAAGAGAATCGTTAGAAATTTACAACAAAGCTTCAAGAGTCGATTTATCCGAGAAAGAGCAAAGTGAAATAAATTTTATACAATATTTTTTGCCAAAACAATTAAATGAATCTGAAACAAGAAAAGTCTGTGAAGAAAGTGTTAAAGATTCAGGCGCGAGCTCAATAAAAGACATGGGAAAAGTTATGAGCATTTTAAAAATAAAATATGCAACGAATTTAGATTTTGCAAAAGCTGGTGCTATTTTAAAAGAAATATTATCTAAATGAAATATCCAAAAGAGTATTTAGAAGAAATTAAACAAAGAGTTAAAGTTTCTGACGTTGTTGGAAGTTCTGTAAAATTAAAAAGAAGAGGGAGAGAGTTTGTTGGGTTATCTCCATTTACAAACGAAAAAACACCGTCTTTTACAATAAATGATGAAAAGGGATTTTATCACTGTTTTAGTACTGGAGAGCATGGAAACATTTTTGATTTTTTAGTTAAAATAGAAAAATTAAATTTTGGTGATGCAGTTCGTAAATTAGCATCAAAAGCTGGCATGCAAGAGTTTAAATTTACTAAAGAGAATATAGAAATTGAAAATAAACGACAAAAATACGATCAAATTCTATCAATAGCTTTACAAGAATACCAAAAAAATTTTTTAACGAACAACATAGTAAAAAAATACGCAATTGATCGTGGATTAACAAAAGAAATTTTATTAGAATTTAAAATAGGTTATTCGCTTGAACAGGGTTTAGATATTTCTTTGTTCAAAAATTTTTCAGAAAAGGAGTTATTAGATTCCGGCATTTTTTTTCAGGATGAAAAAAATAAGAGATTAATTGACAGATTTAGAAATAGATTAATTTTTCCAATTTTTGATAGCAACAACAAAATAATTGGATTTGGAGGTAGAGCCTTATCAAAAAATTATTTAGCAAAATATATTAATTCCCCGGAAACTGAATTCTTTAAAAAAGGTTTTAATTTATTCAATCTTAATCACGCAAAGTTAAATAATAAGCAAAATAAATTTGCGCTTATTGTTGAGGGGTATGTAGATGCAATCATGCTTTATCAGTCCGGTTTTAAAAATGCCGTTGCAACTCTCGGTACAGCAATGACGGAATATCATCTTAATTTAATTTGGAGATATTTTAATGATGCTGTTATTTGTTTCGATGGCGATAAAAGTGGTCAAAATGCTGCAGAAAAAATATCTGAAAAATTAATAGGTTATATGAAGCCAAATTATTCTTTATCATTTGTGATATTGCCCAATGGTTATGATCCAGATTCTTTTATTAGAAAAAATGGCAAAGAAAATTTTGATAACTTGTTAGGTCAAAAAACGGATATAGGTACTTTTATTTTTGATAATAATTTTCAAAATTTGAAATCTCATCAGCCAGAGGAATTGGCTGGTTTTGAAAAAAGATTGATTGAATTGTGTTCAACAATTCAAGATCCAATAGTAAAAAAATATTATTTAAGTTTTTTTAAAAATAAAATTTATGAGCAATTTTATCAAAGAAAGAAAAAAGATTTTAAGGCTTTAAATAAAACAAAAGAATTAGCGAGAAAAATTAATCGATATTCTTCTTTTGAAATTAAAGAATTTTCTTTAATTTATTTATTTCTTCATAATCTTAAAAATTTAAAAGAAAGAATTAACGAACTTATTAAAATCTCATTTCACAATTCTAAAATTGAAAATTTAAAAAAGGCATTAATAGAAATTGTCAATAGTCGAGAAAATTTTGTTGATTTTAATTTAATTCAAAAGTTAGAAGAAAATGGATTTCTTACAATATTGAATGAAATTAATAATTTTTCAGGAGTTAAAGGTATTTCCGAAAATTTAAAAATTGAAAAATTTGATTTTTTTTTAAACGACTTAAAAGATGAAATTAGTAATCTCGAAATGCAAAATAAGCTTAATGCAGCAGAAGAATCATTTTCGAAAAATATGAGCGAAACTCAATTTAACGAATTTTTATCACTAAAAAATCAAATTATAGCTGCAAAAAAGATCTAGTAATTTAGAGCTGCACTAAATATATATATCACCTCCAAACACATTAAATATTAAAGTGAAAGCAGAAAAGCTTATTTCAAAATCTTTTGAAAAACTTCTTGAGAGAGGTAAAGCGCGTGGCTTTATCACTCATGAAGAGCTAAAAAAATCTTTAGGAAAAAGAAACAGTAACACTGAAAGTTTAGAAAAAGCAGTTGTTAGTATATTTGATAATTTAATTACTTTAGTTAAGCAAAAATCTGATTTTAAAGTAAAATCAAAAGAAGAAGTTGTTAAATCTGAAAAAACTTCTGAAAGAAGTGATGATCCAATAAGAATGTATCTCAGAGAAATGGGCGGTGTTGAGTTACTGTCCAGAGAAGGTGAGATCGCAATTGCTAAACGAATTGAGTCTGGAAAATATGTAATGGTTTCTGCTTTAGCCGAGAGTCCACTAATGGCTAAAAAAATATTTGAATGGAAAGATAAATTAAATGCCAACGAAATGTTGGTTAGAGATATTATTGATCTCGATAGTAATTATTTAGAAGACGAAAATTTTGCTAAAAATTTAGCTACAAAGTCAGTTGAAAAGATAGCTAAAGATAACAAAAATAAAAAAGACACGAAAGATAATGATGATCCAGATAATAAAACGGTTGAAGCAATTGAAGAAGAAAATGATGAATATAATATTTCCCTAGCTGCACTTGAGATCGAGCTTAAACCAAAAATTTTAAAAACTTTTGAGAAACTATCAAAAAATTATAAAAAACTTATTACCTATCAAAAAGAAAAATTATCTCTCGTACTTGCTAGATCTAAATTTAGCCCAAGCAAAGAAAAAAACTATCAAACGATTAAAGAAGAAATAAGCCAGGATATTTTGCAATTGCAATTAAATCCAGTAACTCAAGAAGAGTTAGTTCAATTAAATTATGCTGAAAATAAAAAATTAATTAATTTTGATGGAGAACTTTTACGTTTGGCTTCTAAGCATGGAATTCCTAGAGAAGAATTTATTAAATTTTATGTAGGTAATGAAATTAATCCAAATTTTGAAAATTTTTTAAGTGAAAATAAAAAGTGGAATAATTTTTTTACTAAAGAAAAAAAAGAATATGAAGTTATTAAAAATAAACTAATACAAATATCAAAAGATATTGGTTTGCCAGTTTCTGACTTTAAAATTTTAGTTAATAAAATTAAAAAAGGCGAAAGAGAATCAAGGATTGCTAAAAAAGAAATGATAGAAGCCAATCTAAGATTGGTTATTTCAATCGCTAAAAAATATACCAACAGAGGACTGCAGTTTTTAGATTTAATTCAGGAGGGAAATATTGGATTAATGAAAGCAGTTGATAAGTTTGAATATAGAAGAGGTTATAAATTTTCAACATACGCGACTTGGTGGATTAGACAGGCAATTACAAGATCAATCGCCGATCAGGCGAGAACTATTAGAATTCCAGTACACATGATTGAGACAATTAACAAAATAGTTAGAACCTCAAGACAAATGTTAAGTGAATTTGGTAGAGAGCCGACACCTGAAGAATTGTCCAAAAAATTAGCAATGCCTTTAGATAAAGTTAGAAAAGTTTTAAAGATTGCTAAAGAACCAGTTTCTTTAGAAACTCCAGTTGGAGATGAAGAAGATAGTAATTTAGGAGACTTTATAGAGGATAAAAACGCATTAATTCCAGTTGATGCGGCAATTCAAAGTGGTCTTAGAAATACAACTACAAAAGTTTTAGCAACATTAACTCCCAGAGAAGAAAGAGTTCTTAGAATGCGATTTGGAATAGGAATGAATACAGATCATACATTAGAAGAAGTTGGTCAGCAATTTTCTGTAACTAGAGAGAGAATTAGACAAATAGAAGCTAAAGCTTTGAGAAAATTAAAACATCCAAGTAGATCAAGACAATTAAAAAGTTTTTTTGATAGTTAATTGTATTGTTAATAAACTTAATTTTTAATATTATATAGAAGTTGTGGGCCTGTAGCTCAGTTGGTTAGAGCCCCCCGCTCATAACGGGGTTGTCCGGGGTTCAAATCCCTGCGGGCCCACCAAGATTAATTATGTTTTGTAGTTGGGAGTCTTAGTTATGAAAAGTGATATTGAAATTGCTCAGCAGGCTAAAATAAAAAAAATATCGGAGATTGCTAAAAATCAATTAGAGATTAGTGAAGACTATTTAGAATCTTATGGTCATTATAAAACAAAAGTTTCATTATCTTATTTAGAAAAATTAAAAAATAAAAAAGATGGCAAATTAATTTTAGTAACAGCAATTAGTCCTACGCCTGCAGGCGAAGGAAAGACAACAACGACGGTTGGCTTAGGCGATGCTTTAAATCATATTGGTAAAAAAACTATTATTTGTTTAAGAGAACCTTCTTTAGGTCCTGTGTTTGGAATTAAAGGTGGTGCAGCAGGAGGTGGGTTTGCTCAGATTGTTCCAATGGAAGATATTAATTTACATTTTACAGGTGATTTTTCTGCGATTTCTTTGGCGCATAATTTACTGTCTGCAATGCTAGATAATCATATTTATCAAGGTAACTATTTAAATATTGATGTTAAAAATATTTCATGGAAGCGAGTTGTTGATATGAATGATAGAGCGCTACGTAAAATTTTAATTGGAATTGGAGAAACTAAAGGTGAATATCCTAGAGAAGATGGTTTTGATATTGTCGTAGCTTCAGAAATAATGGCAATTTTTTGTTTATCCACTTCTATTGAGGATTTAAAAAAAAGATTAAGTCAGATTGTTGTAGGTTATACCAAGGATAAAAAACCAATAACTGCAAAAGATTTAAAAGCTGATGGTGCCATGACAGTTCTTTTAAAAAATGCGTTAGCGCCTAATTTAGTTCAAACTTTAGAAAATAACCCTGCCTTTGTTCATGGAGGACCATTTGCAAACATTGCGCACGGTTGTAGTTCTGTGATTGCAACTAAAGCTGCACTTAAACTTGCAGATTATGTAGTTACAGAAGCTGGTTTTGGAGCTGATCTTGGAGCTGAAAAATTCGTGGATATTAAATGTAGAAAATCTGGTTTGCGTCCTTCAGCAGCTGTGCTTGTTGCAACAGTTAGAGCTATTAAATATCATGGTGGTGTTGATCTTCCAGATTTAACTAAAGAGGACATAAAAGCGCTTGATAAAGGATTAATTAATCTTGAACGTCATGTTGAGAACGTTACTAAAGTCTATAATTTACCATGCGTAGTTTCGATCAATAAATTTACTAGCGATACAAAAGCTGAAATTGAATTAATTTTTGAAAGAATGAAAAAACTTGGAGTTAAAACAGTGCTTTCTTCTCATTGGAGTGATGGAGGAAAAGGCGCATCTGATCTTGCAAACACAATTGTTGAGTTATGTGAAAATACAGAAAAAAAAATGCAATTTGTTTACGAAGATAAAGATGCTCTATGGGATAAAATTAATAAAATTGCAAAAAAAGTTTATCGGGCGAAAGAAATAGTGGCGGATGATCAGATAAAAGAAAAAATTAATAGTTTGCAAAAAAATGGTTATGGGCATTTTCCGGTTTGTATTGCAAAAACGCAAAGTTCTTTTTCAATTGATCCTAAATTAAGAGGTGCCCCAAATGATCATATCGTTTCTGTTCGTGAAATTAGACTTGCTGCTGGAGCTGAATTTATTGTGGTCATTTGTGGAAGTATTATGACTATGCCGGGATTGCCCAAAAATCCTGCTGCTGAGAAAATAGACTATATCGAGGGTAAGACAGTTGGTTTATTTTAATTCTATTTTGTAGAATTTTTTGTTTGCAATATTTTTATTAATTCATCAAAGCTTTTGCTTGCAAGTATTGATGCAAATTCTTCTTTCTGAGTTCGGGCCAGACTTAAACCTTCAACTACTAAATCCAAAACTTTTAAAGAGCTTCCATTGAAGTATATTCTCCAATCAACCATTAATTCTTGACCATCTTTTTTTGAAAAAATTGAGGAATTAACTACTATATTAACGTCGCTTACTTTTTTTGAGTCTTTGATTTTTAATTCTTGATCTGCAAAGTCATTTAATTTTAAAGAAATACTTTTTACAAAATACTGTTTAAAAAGTTTATTGAAATTTTCTTTTTGTGTAGCAGTTATCTTATCTTTAAAATCTCCAAGCGTATAGTTTGCAAGTTTATCAAGATCAATATACGCGGTACAAAGTTCTTCAATTTTTTTTAATCTTGATTGCTCATCTAATGCTTTGTTGTTAACAATTGTTTTTGCTTCATTGCTTAGTTTTACGATAAATGCTTCAGCAGAAGGTTCGTTTGCAAATGAAAAAGTTGTTATAAAAATAAAAGGTAAAAGAAATAAAGTAAATTTTTTTAAATAATTAAATCTAAAAATTTGCGACATTATCTTATGTCTGAAGATTCTTTTTCTGTTGATGTTTTATTGCTTGCGTTATTAACAAGGGTTTCTCTTTTTTGTAAAAATAAACTTTTGTATGTTGCGTATAGATCTATAGAACTTTTCTCTAAAGAGTCGGTTGCTTTAATATTTTCTGCTCTAAAGTTAAGCAAATCTAAAGCTTCAAGACTATAATACGTCTCAACCCCAGGATCGCTATTTCCAATTACATAATAAAAGGGATCTGCATAAATTCCAACTAATCTTCCAAGACCATCTCTTGGAGATGAAGGTCCAAATACTGGAAGAACTGCATAACATCCATGAGGAACTCCCCAAGCGCCAAGTGTTATTCCAAAATCTGTTCTGCTTCTTTTTTTAATCCCCATCTCAGAAGCAGGATCAAATGTGCCAAAAAAACCTAAAGTACTATTAATTACAAATCTAGAAGACGATATTAATCCATCTTCAACATGCCCTTGTAAAATTTCGTTAATAGCAGTTTTTGTTGTGTTAAAATTATAAGTACCATTGCTTACGCCAGTTTTAATTGGACTTGGCAACATATTGTAAGTTTGAGCAATTGGCTTGATAACATCTTTATCAAGTTCCATATTGAAATTAAAAATTGCTCTATTGATTTTTTCATTACAATCAGGAAGCTGCTCAACAGCAAAAGCACTTTTTGAAATTAATGATATAAATAAAAAAGTTATAACTATTAATAAGTAATTTTTCATATTCTTGAGATCTGTCTATATATATAGATTTGCATTATAATATACAAAATTAAATAGGCTTTTCTGCTTATAGTACAAGGAAATTCTAATGAAAATATACAATTTTAGGTCTAGTAATTTTAGTTCTAGAAAGAGTGCAAAAAAGATTAGCTCTATAATCATACATTATACAGGAATGAAATCTTTTGATCAAGCTTTTCAAAGATTAATTGATGAAAGATCAGAGGTTAGTAGTCATTATTTAATATCAAGAAGTGGAAAAGTTTTTAAATTAGTTGAGCATAAGTATGCTGCTTGGCACTCTGGTATTTCTAAATGGGCAAATTTTGTTAATTTAAATAAAAACTCAATTGGAATTGAACTAGAAAACAAAGGCCATCAATACGGATATCAAAATTATACTAATAAACAGATTTTATCATTAATAAAATTACTAAAAATTTTAAAGTCTAAGTTTAATATCAATAATAAAAATATCATAGGTCATTCTGATATTGCTCCTGATAGAAAAATTGATCCCGGGGAGAAGTTTCCTTGGAAAAAACTTAGTGAAAAAAATTTATCAATTTGGCATTGTTTAAATGATAATTTTTTAAAAAAATACAGATTTAAAAGAATAATTATTAGTAAAAAATTAATAAATAAATTAATTTCCAAAATGGCTAAAAAACTAGGATATTCAACAGTTTTTAGTGGTAAATCTTTAAATAAAAATTTTATTAAAGCTTTTCAAAGAAGATTTAGACAAAAGAATATTAATGGAATTTTTGATCAAGAATGTCTGTTGATATTAAAGAACTTAAATAATACATTAAACAGTTGAATCTTTTATTTCATTAATATATTATTAAAAAGCCAGTTAGTTGAATGGTAGCTTTGATTATTTCAAAGAGGAAAGTCTGGGCTCCACAAGATAACAGTGCCAGTTAATAACTGGCGAGGGCGACCTCAGGGATAGTGCCACAGAAAATAAACCGCCTTATCAAGGCAAGGGTGAAAAGGTGTGGTAAGAGCGCACCGGGCATTTGGTAACAAATGCCGCATGGAAAACCCCACTGGGAGCAAGACCAAATAGAAACAACAAGATTTAAATTTATTTAAATCTAGCCTAATCTTGGGTGAGTTGTTTGGGTTGGTTGCTTGAGTTTATTGGTAACAATAAATCTAGATAAATTACCGTTTTTAATGACAGAACCCAGCTTACAGACTAACTGGCTAAAAATAAAAAACTTATTTGCCAATCAAAAATCCCGAATAAATTAATTTAATAGAACAAATATAGAACATTAAAGTTATTAATGTTGATTAATTAATGTCTATTCCATTGACTTACTATTATATACCATGTTATCCCATGACAACCCATAAATGATGATATTTAAATATTTTATCCATAAATTTATTGGGAAATTTTTTTTAAAAATAAAGAATGTTTATATCAACTTACGAAAACAAATTAGATGTGAAAGGAAGAGTTTCTGTGCCAGCTAGTTTTCGTTCGCACCTTTCAAGTTTAGGATATAATAGTGTGGTTTGTTACCCGTCATTTACAAATGCTTCAGTTGAATTTTGTCCACAAAATAGAATTGAAAGATTAAGTGAAAGCATTGACCATCTAAGTCCATTCGAAGAAAACAGAGACGTTTTTGCAACCTCAATTCTTGCAGATAGTTTTCAACTAAATTTTGATTCTGACGGAAGAATTGTTTTGCCAAAAAAACTTTTAGATCATTCAGGTATCAAAGATAAAGTAGTTTTTGTAGGACAAGGAAAAACATTTCAAATGTGGGAACCACAAAAATTTTCGAAATTTAGAAATGAAGTAAGAAAAAAAGCAAAGACATTAAGATCAGACTTAAAATGGTCTTAGTGAATATAAATAAATAACAATAACGGAGAAAAAAATGACAATAAAAATAAATGTACCTGAACTTAAAGAATTAAAACCAAGAATAGTTGTTCTTGGTGTGGGCGGCGCAGGTGGCAATGCAATTAATAATATGATTGAGCAAGGTATACAAGGTGTAGAGTTTGTAGCCGCAAATACAGACGCACAAGCTTTGAAATATAATAAAGCTGGTTATAAAATTCAACTTGGTACAAATTTAACTAGAGGTTTAGGAGCTGGTGCAAAATCAGATATAGGACAAGCTGCAGCAGAAGAAACTTTAAATGAATTAATTAATTTATTACAAGGCGCTAATATGGTTTTTATCACTGCTGGAATGGGTGGAGGAACGGGAACTGGAGCAGCACCAGTAATAGCAAGAGCAGCTAAAGATTTAAATTTATTAACAGTTGCAGTTGTTACAAAGCCTTTTATATTTGAAGGACCCGGCAGATTAAAAGTTGCTGAAAGAGGATTAGAAGAATTGAAAAAATATGTTGATACTAGCATTATAATTCCTAATCAAAATTTATTTAAAGTAGCTAATGAAAAAACTACTTTCCCTCAAGCTTTTAAGATGGCTGATAACGTTTTAATGCAAGGCGTTAGAGGAGTAACTGATTTAATTGTTAAACCAGGTCTTATTAATCTAGATTTTGCAGATATTGAGACAGTAATGAAAGGTATGGGCAAAGCTATGATGGGAACTGGAGAGGCAGAAGGAGACAAGAGAGCAATTATGTCTGCTGAAGCTGCATTAATGAATCCTTTAATTGATGATTATTCTCTAAAAGGAGCAAAAGGTCTTCTTATTAATATTTCAGGTGGAAATGACATTACTCTTTTTGAAGTAGATGAAGCGGCAAATAAAATAAGAGCAGAAGTAGACTCCTCTGCTGAAATTTTAGTTGGATCAACTTTTGAAGAAGGATTAGGTGGGAAAATGAGAGTGTCAATAGTTGCAACTGGTTTAGGTGGCGAACTTGCATTAAATAATAAACCTGTAGTTAGCATGATGAGACATATTAATAATAGAAATAATGGTTACAGCACTTCTTATAACCGACAACAGGAAGCTTTTGTTCCAAATTACGTTGCTCATCATAATTCACCAAGAGCAATGACAAGTGGAGCAAATGCGCTTGATATGTATCAGGATATTAAAAATGAAACACAAATTAATTCTGAATCGCATATACAAAATCATCAAGAGAAAAACTCTATTATTGCACAAGAAAATTTAGTGCAAAATAACAATGAAACACATGGAGTTAAGTTAGAAAATTTTAGTGCAATAACTGAAGAAGAAAATAAAAAGATATCAGATGAAGTTGATTCTTTCCCTAAGTTGTTCTCAGAAGATGAAAATCTTAATAATAATGAAGAAAATTCTTCACAATTTTTTAAAGATTTAGGACACGATCTTACTGATGAAGAAAAATCTGATCTAGAAATACCTGCGTTTCTAAGAAGACAAACAAACTAAATAATATAGAAAAATTTTTTCTAATGTCACTGGAATACGATCATATTCCAGTGATGTTAGAAGAGGTAAATCAAATATTGCATCCTTATGAAAAAGGACTTTATATAGATTGTACATTCGGCGCAGGTGGTTACACAAAAAATATATTAAAAAATAAAGAAGTCTCAGTTATTAGTATCGATCGGGATGAAAATATTAAAATTTTTTCAAAAGAGATCTTAAAAAAAAACTCAAATCGTTTTAAATTAATTATTGATAAATTTAGCAATTTAGAAGAAATTTTAAAAAAAGAAACAAATCCGCCAACAGCGATTATATTTGATCTTGGCGTGTCTTCTTTACAAATCGACAATCCGGAAAGAGGATTTTCCTATAAAAATCATGGATTATTAAAAATGACTATGGGTAACAATAATATTAATGCTTTTGATATTGTAAATAAATGTAGTCAGGAAAGATTAAGGGATATTTTTTGGTTTTTTGGCGAAGAGAGAGAGGCAAATCTTATTGCAAAATTAATTGTGCAGAAAAGAGAAGATAAAGAAATTGAAACAACTAAAGAATTAGCGGAAATAATATTAAGAGCTAAAAGATACAAAAATAAACAAAGCAAAAAAGATTGTTGTGCAAAAGTTTTTCAGGCAATTAGAATGGTCGTTAATCAAGAATTAACTGAAATTTATAAAGGTTTAATTAGTGCAATTAATGTTTTATCGAAAAATGGTAAAATTATAGTTGTTACCTTCCATTCTATTGAAGATAAGTTAGTAAAAAAAATTTTTGATTATTTTTCTAATCAAAAAAAAGGAGTATCTAGATATCTTCCTGAATCTGAAAATAAAAAAAATTCAAATATTATTAAACTTATTAATAAAAAAGTCTTAATACCTTCTAAAAAAGAATTAGAAAAAAACAATAGGTCAAGATCTGCAAAATTAAGATCGGTTATTAAAATAAATGATATAAATTTTAAAATAGATAGATCTTTTTTAAATTTTGAGAAATTTTTTGAAATAGAAGAAAATTGCTATGCCTAAAAAAATTATAATCATGTGTTCTCTTATTATATTTGGAACTATTTTTATTTCATTTATTAAAAATAAAACAAAAGAAATTGAGAAACAAATATTAATTCTTAATAAAGAAAATGAAGAATTAATTATTAAATTAAAAAATGAAAAATTAGAAAATGATTATTTGTCTTCCCCTGAAATAATAAAAGAATTAGCAAAAAAATTTTTACCCAAAGATTATGTAGAAATGAATAAGTCGCAATTTAAATATTTAAATGATTAAAGATAAAAATAAAAAAAATAATTTTTATTACTCGAACGATTCTAATAAGAATGAATCTGCTTTTTCTGATGTTAGTTTAATTTTGAAAAATAGAATTAATATTGTACTAAAAAGCTTTTTAATTATTATTTCTATTATTTTAGTTAGATTGCTATATCTTGGATTTAGTCATACTAATGAGATTAATTTTGATAATTTTATTTCAGAAAAAGATTACAATACAAGATTAAATATTGTTGATCGCTCAAATCTATTAATAGCAACAAGTGTAGACGTATATGATCTTGTTCTAAAAGTCGACAAAGCACGTAATTTATCAGAATTATTGGCAAAGTTAAAAAAAGAAAAAGAATTTAAAAATATTAACGTTGAAGAAATCAAAAAAGAAAGTTTATTAAAAAAAAGAATAGTATTAAAAAAAAAATTAGATCCGGAAGAGTATAAAAAAGCTGTTTTGCTTGGTGAACCTTCTCTCGAGTTAAATAAAAGACAGGTAAGAATTTACCCTCAAAGAAATTTATTTAGTCATGTTTTAGGACAAATTGACGATGACTACAAAGGTATCTCAGGGATAGAAAGTTATTTTAATAGTAAAATTCTTAATACAACTGATCCTAGCAGTACATTTCAAATTACTTTAGATTCTGTAATTCAATCTCAAATTAGACAAGAACTTTTAGAAGCAATAAATACATATTCTTCTAAGGGTGCAGCTGCACTTTTGATGAATGTTAATTCTGGTGAAATTATATCTCTAGTATCTTTACCTGACTTTGATCCAAATAGAAGAGAATCGTTAAATGATAATAAATTTTTTAATAAAATTACTTTAGGAACATATGAATTGGGATCCGTATTTAAAAGTTTTGTAATTGCAGACGCTTTAGAATTAAAATTAGTAGATGAAAATACAATATTTGAAAATTTACAAAGCAAAACTTATTGCGGAAATAAAGTATTCCATGAACATGATAAAAAAATTAAAAATTTAACTACTTCAGAAATTTTAATTAAATCATCCAATGTTGGTGCAATGTTAATAGGAGAAAAAGTAAATAAAGAGAGATATAAAAATTTTTTGACAAAAATAGGTTTATTTGATTTGCCCTCAGTCGAAATTCCTGAAAAAACTAAACCTTTAAATGTAAATTGGTCTGAGTGTACATTAGACACAGCATCTTATGGACACGGAATAAGCACAACTCCAATTCAATTGGCATCAGCCTACGCTACTTTAGTAAATGGAGGTTATAAAATTTATCCTACATTAATTAAGAAAAAAAACTCACATAAACAAGAACGGATTATTTCGTCAGACACAAGTTCACGAATGATTAAAATGTTAAGAAGAGTAGTGGATAAGACTGATCCAGCAGAAGGCACTGGAAGAAAAGCAGATATCAGTGGTTATTCAGTTATTGGAAAAACAGGAACAGCCGATAAACCTGCAAAAGATACAAAAGGTTATACTCATCAATATATCAGCGTATTTGTTGCAATTTATCCTGAGGAAAAGCCTGAAAATTTGCTATTAATTATGATTGATGAGCCAAAGTCATCGATTACTAAGGGCATTTACCGAACAGAGTCTGCATGGAATGCTGTTCCTGTAGCAGGGTCAATTATAAAGAAAATTGGACCAATATTAGCAGAAAAAAATTATAATATCGCTTTTAATGTCAAACAAGATAAATAAATTTATTAATTATAAAGACTACAATCTTTCAATTAATTCCCAAAAAGTCAAAAAAAACGATATTTTTTTTGCAATTCAAGGAACAAAGGATTCAGGAAATAATTATATTAACGAAGCTATAAAAAAAAAATCTTCTGTAATAGTTTCTGATAAAAAAATAACAAATTATAAAAGTGTTAGAGTAAAAAATGTTAGAAAATTTCTAGCCAAAATTTGTTCTTTAAAATATTTTAATAAGCCTAAAAATATTATTGCGGTTACTGGTACAAATGGCAAATCATCAGTAGCTCATTATCATTATCAAATCTTAAAGTTAAATAATATTTCATCATCAAGTATTGGAACTTTAGGAATATTTTACAATAATAATTACAAAAAAACAGATCTTACAACGCCAGATGTAGTTACCTTGCATAAAGAACTTAATTATCTAAAAAAAATTAAAGTTGATAATGTTTGCATTGAGGCATCAAGTCACGGACTTAACCAAGAGCGATTATCTGAAATTAATTTTAAAGCAGCTATTTTTACTAACTTTACTCAAGATCATTTAGATTATCATAAAACTTTAAATAAATATTTAAAAGCTAAACTTTATTTGTTTACTCATTTACTAAACAACAGGTCATTTGCTATTACTGATAGCGATATTCCTGAATATGCAAAAATAAAAAAAATTTGTAAAAAACGAAAAATTAAAGTTCTGTCATTTGGAAAATTTGGCAATACAATAAAATTAATTTTTCATAAATATAGTTCTCAGTATCAAATAATTAAAATTAATTTTTTAGGAAAAATTTATCAATTAAAAATAAATTTAATCGGAAACTTTCAGATTAAAAATTTATTTTCTTCTATGATCTCTGCTAACTTAATTTTAAACAATACTGATAAAATAATAAATATTATTTCTAAATTAAAAGCTCCAAAAGGAAGAATGGAGATAATATCAACTAAAAAATCCAAGTTTGTAATAGTTGATTATGCACACACGCCAGATGCATTAAAAAAAAGTTTATTAACTCTTAAAGAGCAATTTAAAAAGAAAATAGATGTGGTTTTCGGTTGTGGTGGAGATCGAGATAAAAATAAAAGATATAAGATGGGTATCATAGCAGCACGTTTTGCTGATAAAATTTATTTAACTAATGACAATCCTAGATCTGAAAATCCAATGTCCATTATAAGACAAATTAGAAAAGGGTGTTCTAATTCAACAGTGATATTAGATCGAAAATCTGCAATTAAAACTGCGATTCAGAGATTATCTAGTTCTGGAATATTATTAATTGCGGGAAAAGGTCATGAGAATTACCAAATTATTGGTAAAAAAAGAAAAAAATTTTCAGATCAAAAAACTGCAAAATTATATTTAAATTAAATGAAAGATTATCTTTTTACAGCCGAAGATATTAATTTAATTTTTAATGCGCATTTGAATAGTAAATTAAAATTTAAAAATGTTGCCTTAGACAGTAGAGAAATTAAAGATCATGGAATATTTATTGCATTTAAAGGAAAAAAAAATGATGGTCATAATTTTGTTCAAAAAATTACTAATAAAAAAAATAATTTAGCGATAGTTTCAAAAAATGCAATTAATAAAAAAAATATTATAAAAGTAAAAAACACATTAGAAGGTTTAAGAAATTTAGCAGATTATTCTAGACAAAGAAGTAAAACTACTATTATTGCTATTACTGGAAGTTGTGGCAAAACATCTCTTAAAAATTTATTAAGTCATACTTTAAAAAAATTTGGTTCAACATATGCTCCACCCAAATCATTTAATAACCATATAGGAGTTCCATATGCATTAGCTAACTTATCTCTAAAAAATAAATATGGAGTTTTTGAAGTCGGAATGAGCTCTAAAGGAGAAATCGACAAACTAGCTTCAATGATTAAACCTGATATTGGAATTATTACTAATATTGGCCCAGCTCATTTGGAAAATTTTAAAAATCTTCTCGGTATTTGCAAAGCTAAATCTGAGTTAATAGACTCTATAGAAAAAGGAGGATATATAATTTTAAATAGAGACGATAATTTTTTTAATTTTTTAAAAAATAAAGCAAAAAAAAATAATGTTAACGTTATCTCTTTTGGTTTTTTAAAAGCTGATCTTCAGATTAAAAAATCTGTAAAAAAATTTAATAATAAATTATTAATAAAAGTTAATAATAAAGTTTTAAAA